>JBKJKD010000040.1:0-14586 GCA_046597635.1 Ferruginibacter sp.
GAAAGATCGGGGCTATCAATTGGATTTTAACATCGCTTTCGATAAAATAATTTGTGCCCAAAACAATCAATGCCTGAACCCCTCCGAATTTGAAATAACGGAGGTCCACCGTTTTGAGGGAGACACTAACCCTTCTGATGAAGATGTGGTGTATGCCGTAGAATCAAAAGATGGCAACCTCAAAGGCGTAATCACCAGTGCTTATGGTTCCTATGCCGATACAGTTTCTACCGACATGCTGAAAAAACTTGCCATGCACACTCATTAATAAATTGTAATGAACAGAAAGAAATTCTTAAAGCTAAGTTCTCTAGGGTTGGGTAGTTTGTCATTTTCATCATTTGGGCCAACACCACAAAAGCCCGTTGTACTTGCAACCTGGGATGCGGGTAAACAGGTAAACAATGCAGCCTGGAAAATACTCAGTAACAAAGGCAACGCCTTAGATGCTGTAGAAACGGGTGCACGATTCATGGAAAGCCAGGTGGATTGCTGTGTGGGTCTCGGAGGTTTTCCGGACAGAGATGGTATAGTTACCTTAGATGCCAGTATTATGGATCACCAGTCTAACTGCGGATCTGTCGGTGGACTGGAACGTATTAAGCACCCGGTATCGGTTGCAAGAAAAATAATGGAAACTACCCCACATGTTTTGTTGGTGGGCAAAGGTGCCCAAAACTTTGCTGTGCAAAATGGATTTCCGCTTGAGCGGGAAGAGCTTTCAGAAGATGCAACAAAAGCTTATAAAAATTGGCTGCTGGATAGTAAGTATAACCCGGTAATTAATATAGAAAATCAACAACCCCCGCAAGCACCCATTAAAAATGGCCCCTTTGCGCCGGCCTTTTTTGAAGATGGCACCGCCAATCACGATACCATGGGCTTGCTTGCCTTAGATGCTGGCGGTAATCTCGCCGGGGCAGTTACTACCAGTGGTATGGCATTTAAAATTCATGGCCGTGTAGGCGATTCCCCGATTGTGGGGGCAGGTCTTTTTGTAGACAACGAAGTAGGCAGTGCCACCAGCAGCGGTGTGGGGGAAGAAGTAATGCGCATCTGCGGTACACACCTGGTTGTAGAATTTATGCGGCAGGGCTACAGCCCTGAGCAGGCCTGCAAAAAAGCCGTGCAGCGCATTGTAAAAAGAGACCCGGCAAAAGCAAAGACATTACAAGTGGGGTTTATAGCCATAAACAAAAAGGGCGTTTATGGAGCTTATGCTATCCAGAAGGGTTTTGTATATGCTGTAAAAAATAATTTTACCGATATCGTTATTGCTGCCAAATATCTGTTGTAATTTTTTATTGGGTGCTTGCACGCTTATTCGTGGCAGGCAATGTATTTTCTTAAGATTAGTAGTATGAATTTTCAATTAGAAATTATCGGTTTTACCATCCAAGGCTGTTTAAGTGCGCAGGCTGCGGGTGCCCACCGCATAGAGCTTTGCGATAATGAAGCTGCTGGTGGTACCACACCCTCTTACGGTTTTATTAAAGTGGCCAGGCAAAAAATATCTATTCCGCTGTACCCAATCATTCGCCCCCGTGCTGGAAATTTTTGTTACAATGAAGATGAAGTAGAAATCATGAAGGCAGATGTCCTGCAGTGTAAAGCCCTGGGCTGTGATGGCGTGGTGCTGGGCATATTGGATAGCAATGGAAACATAGATAAAGAAAGTTGTGCAAGGTTGATCCGCCTGGCATATCCAATGGAAGTCACTTTTCACCGTGCTTTTGATACGGTTGCAGACCAGGCAAAATCGCTGGAAGACATCATTGCTCTTGGTTGCGAAAGAGTGCTGACTTCTGGCGGCAAGGCTAATGCAGCGGAAGGCATAGCAAATATTGCAGCCTTGGTTAAGCAGGCCGATGGACGAATCATCATCATGCCGGGTAGTGGCATCAGGGCGGCTAACATTTTAGAGGTTGCTCAAAAAACCGGGGCAACAGAATTTCATTCTTCAGCAAAAATATTTTTAAAAAGCGGTCGTCAAGCACATGCCTACCCTCCTTCGAGCGGCTCTGGCAACATTGGAGTAGATGAAGATGAGGTGAAATCGATGATAGAAATATTGTCAGCCCACAATACTGAATGATGTCTGCATCAGCGAAAATTATCGTCATTTTTTTACCATCATCTGTAAACTTTGGACATGCCCGGGAATATATAAGCAATGAAAAACATAACTGCCGGTGATGATTATTTTCAACTTTTGTCTTTATAAAATTCTTTAAAAATCAGCCGCAGGTTTTGATCCCTGGTAAAGTAATTCGTAAGCCAATTCACAAAAACAAAGAACCTGTTTTTTACACCCAGGATTAGCATAAGGTGAAGGCTCATCCAGATGAACCATGCGAGGATTCCGCCAAAATGGAGTTTTGGTTTGGGTACATCTACCACTGCCAGGTTGCGGCCCACAGTAGCCATAGCTCCCTTATCCTTGTATTCAAAATCGAGCAGGTGTTTCCCGCCACTTTTCATTTCTATTCTTTTCAAATTATTAACCAGCATATCTGCTTGCTGTATGGCTGCGGGCGCTACCTGCGGGTGCCCATTGGGGTAAGCAGCTTCTTCTACGGCGGCCACATCGCCAATGGCAAATACGTTTTCGAACCCCAGCACTTTACACTGCCGATCGGTTTTGATCCGGTTGCCTCGTGCTATAAGATCCTGGTGAATGCCTGTTGGCACATTTCCTTTGATGCCTGCCGCCCAAATAACCGTACCCGACTCCAGCGTAGTACCGTCTTGCATCGTGGCAGTTTTGCCATCATAATCTTTGATGAGAGTGTTGGTCAAAACGTGTACGCCTAAACGCTCCAGGTACTGCCTCGATTGTTCGCTGCTTTTTTCGCTCATAGAACCGAGCGTTTTACCCGTGCCTTCCAGCAAGTAAATATTCATTTTTGTAAAATCCAGTTCTGGATAATCCTTGGGCAATACAAACCGTTTCATATCTGCCAGCGCCCCACTTAACTCCACTCCTGTCGGGCCGCCGCCCACTACAACAATATTCATCAGCCGCTCTAGTTGCAACGGGTCTGTGGTGGAAACTGCATCTTCAAAATTGTGCAAAATCCGGTGACGTAGCTGGAGCGCTTCCGTGGTACTTTTCATAGGGAAAGCATGGGCTTCCATATTGCTGTTTCCAAAAAAATTGGTGTCGGCCCCAGTGGCAATAACGAGGTAATCATATTCAAAATCGCCGATGCTGGTTACTACTTTTTGTGCGGTAGTGGAAACCTCCAACACATCGGCCATGCGGATACTTACATTCTTGCTGTGGTGAAAAACTTTTCTAAGCGGAAAGGAAATGTTACTTGCATCTAAACCCGATGTGGCCACCTGATAAAACAAAGGCTGAAACTGGTGATAGTTAAAACGGTCGATTAAAGTGATTTCAAAACCTGTTTGGTTGCTCAATTCCCTGGCGAGGCGAAGTCCGCCAAACCCTGCGCCTATAATGACTAATTTCATACTAATTATTTAGGGCGCAAAAATACTAAACTTTCAGTAATTACTGAAAGTTTATAAAATTAAAAAGTCAGGAGGCAAAGTGAGGGTTATTTTAGTAAAGCATCCTCACCTTAATCGTCTCTTTAACCCCTCTTAACAATTCAATGGCATTTTTGCTCAAGCTCTTATCTACATCCAACACCACGTAACCAATGCTGTCGTTGGTTTTTAGATACTGGGCCAAAATATTGATTTTGTTTTTGCTCAGCAATGTATTGATCTGGCTCAGTACGCCTGGTACGTTGTTGTGGATGTGCAAAATGCGATGGGCTCCTTCTTGTGCGGGCAAGGCCAGCGGCGGAATGCTGTGAGACCCGGTACTAATGCCCTTTTCCAGATAATTAAAAAGCTTGACGCTCACATCCTGCCCAATATTGCTTTGGGCTTCCTGTGTGCTGCCCCCGATATGAGGGGTAAGTAACACATTGGGCAAACCCTGCAAAACCGACTTGAACGCATCGCCGTTTTTTTCAGGCTCCTGCGGGTATACATCAATGGCGGCACCACCCAAGTGGCCACTTGCAATTGCTTTGCTTAGTGCATTAAGATCTACCACTTCTCCCCTGGCGTAGTTGAGGAGGATGGCACCTTGCTTAAAGTGTGGCAGGTTGTTTTTATTAATCAGATTTTTTGTAGAAGACAACTCTGGCACGTGTAACGTTACCACATCGGACTGCTGCAACAATTCTTTTAAATTCTTACTATCGTTGGCATTTCCCAGTGGCAACTTAGTTTCTGTATCATAAAAAAGCACTTTCATTCCGAGTGCTTCAGCGAGTACACTTACCTGGCTGCCAATATTACCATAGCCAATAATGCCCATGGTTTTACCACGTAGTTCGTGCGAGCCGGTGGCATCCTTCATCCAGGCTCCCTGGTGAGCAGCAATATTTTTATCCAAAATTTTGCGCACCAATAAAATAGATGCCCCTATTACCAACTCGGCTACGCTCCTGGTATTGCTGTAGGGCGCATTAAAAACTGCAACGCCCTGTGCAGTAGCTGCTGCGAGGTTTACCTGGTTTACGCCAATGCAAAAACAACCTATTGCCTGTAGCTTGGTAGCTGCGGCTAACACATTCTCAGTAACCTGCGTCTTACTTCGGATGCCCAGTATGTGTACGTTCTTAATTTCTTTGATCAACTCAGCTTCGCTGATGGCACCGGTTTTCCTTTTTACATTCACATAGCCTGAATCAATAAATTGTTTCATGGCGAGATCACTGATATTTTCTAAAAAAAGTATGTTTATTTTCTCTTTTGGGTAACTGGTAGTTTTTTTCTCTGGCATGATTATATCTGTGTATTTTGCACAAATATATTCTATTCAAGGTTCAATATTTTATGATTCCAACTTCCAAACTTGCACCAACGCCTAAGATTTCGCCATCAAGATTCTGTTTTACACTAGTTTATATTTCACTTCTTTTTATCATGCCGGGCCTTTTTGGTTGCCATGCCTCAGAAAAAAGCGATCCCGCAAAGGCTGCGCCAGCTGCGGGGTTGATACTGCCACCAGCTGCTTTCATAAGCACAGCAGAAAAA
This sequence comes from Ferruginibacter sp., assembly GCA_046597635.1. GTDB lineage: Bacteria > Bacteroidota > Bacteroidia > Chitinophagales > Chitinophagaceae > Ferruginibacter. The sequence continues at coordinate 5,062 of JBKJKD010000040.1, forward strand.
AATTCTCTCGGGCAGGTATGCCAGCACTGGTACGACAGCGTTTTAAAAAATGGTCCCTTTAATGGCGGCATGCTGGTAGCCAAAGGCGGCAATATTATTTTTGAAACTTACAAAGGCACCAGCAATTTAAAAGGCGCTGACAGCATTGACGCACAAACCCCTTTTCACATCGCATCTGTTAGCAAGACCTTTACTGCAATGGCCATATTAAAATTGGTAGAACAGGGCAAAGTACAACTGGCAGATGAGTTCAGTAAATACTTTCCCAACTTCAACTATCCTGGCGTTACCGTTCAAACCTTGCTAAACCACAGAAGTGGCTTGCCGAATTACTTGTACTTTATGGAGGACCTCGGCTGGCCTGACAGTGTTATGATAAAAAACAGCGACGTTTTGGACTACCTCATAACCCGCAAAGCTGAGCTGTTAAACATTGGCACACCAGATACACGCTTCAACTATTGCAATACGAATTACGCACTGCTTGCTTTGTTGATTGAAAAAGTTTCAGAATTATCGTACCCACGGTTTATGCAGCAAACGTTTTTTATTCCGCTCGGTATGAAGGAAACGTTTGTATATACTCCTGCAGAAACCAATAGAGTAACTCCCAATTATGACTGGCGTGGTCAGGCCATTCCCAACAACTATTTAGACGAAGTGTATGGCGATAAAAATGTTTACAGTACTCCCCGTAATTTGCTCATCTGGCACCGGGCATTGCATAGCAATATTCTCTTTCAACCCGCCACACTTGTAACTGCCTATGAGCCTTACAGCAATGAAAAACCAGGTGTCAAAAACTATGGGCTTGGCTGGCGTATGAACATTTATCCCAATGGCAAAAAGGTAATCTTTCACAATGGATGGTGGCATGGTAACAATGCCGCATTTGTACGTTTGTTAGATGAGGACGTTACCATTATTGCACTTGGTAACCGTTTTAACCGCAGCATTTACAAAGTTTACAAGCTGGTGAACAGCTTCGGCAGTTACTTCGATGTGGTAGAAATAGAGGAATAGCTTACCTATTGATCCCCCTTTTTATTAAAATTTTCTGCGTGTTTGCGGGTTTTTCGTAGCAATGTGCAATACTTGGGCAAAAATAGTGCGGGTTTTTGCACTTTTTAACTTTACTTTAGTATTCAATCTAAGTTTCGAATGCTAAAAAGAGAAAGGCAAGCTTATATTTTGCACCAGGCAAATTTGCACAACAAGGTGTTGTCCAATTTGCTGAGTTCAGAGATGGAAGTATCGGAAGATACCATCAGGAGAGACCTGCACGAACTTTCTGAGAACGGCAAACTTATCAAAGTACATGGCGGGGCGCTTTCTCCGTCTTTCAACAAACTGGCCTTTCCTCTAAATAATGTTTATGCACTCAATGCCAAGAGAATTATCGCCAAAAAAGCCGTCGCACTCATTAAAGACGGCATGTTTGTATTAACCGGTGGAGGCACTACCATCATAGAGCTGGCAAGAGCACTACCTCCGGCTTTGGCGGCCACCTTTGTTTCTGGAAGTATCCCCGCTATTGTAGAATACATGAACCATCCGGCTATAGAGGTAATTGTATTGGGAGACAAAGTGTCTAAAGTTTCGAAAATTACCGTGGGCGCCGATGCTATTTCACGCATCAAAACCATTAATGCAGACATCTGTTTTCTTGGGCTCAATGCTGTAGATATAAAGCAGGGCGTTACAGACAACGATTGGGACGTAGTGCAGTTAAAGCAACAAATGATTACCTCTTCACAAAAAACTGTGTGCCTCACCATTTCAGAAAAAATTAATACCATGCAGCCAATTCATGTTTGTGCTGTCAATAAAATAGACATACTGATAACCGAATTGGCTCCCGATAATCCTTTGCTGAAACCTTACATAGATGCGGGGATTACCGTGTTGTAAAATTCAATATCCTAACCAACCAATCGATTGCTATTAAAAATTTACACACAAAAAAAAGAGACATTATGAGAAAACTTCTGCTATTAATGCTTTTCATGAGCAGCCTGCTCTTTATCAGCAGGCCCGCACATGCGCAGCAAAAAGTGGTTACAGGCACCGTAATTGGGGCCGATGGTAAACCCCTAAACGACGTTACTGTGGCTGTGAAAGGCACCAACATTGCCACCAAAACGGATCAGAATGGAAATTATTCTATCACTGCCGCTAACAACCAGGTATTGGTATTCACGTTTGTAGACTATCAACGAATGGAATTAAGTGTAGGCGAAAGAACTAACATTCGTGCAGAACTTAAAAGATCGCAGCAACAGATGGAAGAAGTTGTGGTGGTGGCGATGGATACAAAACGAACTAAGGCTTCGCTTGGATATTCTACGCAAACGGTTTCTGGCGACGAAGTGCAGGAAACACAGCGGGAAAATTTTGTAAATGCCCTGCAGGGAAGAGTTGCCGGTCTTACCGTAAATCAAACCAGTGGAACAGCAGGAGCAAGTTCTCAAATTGTATTAAGAGGCTTCAACTCCCTTAGCCTGGACAACACACCTCTATTTGTAATAGACGGTATTGTGGCAGACAACTCTACCGTTGGCGAAGGCGGCGGTGGCGCTTCGTTAGGCCTCGCAGGTGACCCGGCCAATGCCAACCGTGCCAATGACTATACCAATCGTATGGCCGATTTAAATCCCAATGATATTGCCAGCATCACTATTTTGAAAGGTCCGGAAGCCACGGCATTATATGGTAGCCAGGCAAGTAGTGGTGCCATCATAATCACCACCAAAAGAGCGAAAGCTACTGGAAAGCTTGGTATAGCTTACGACAACAGTTTTAGGTTACAAAAATTCAATCGTCAGCCCGAAACACTGGACGCCTATTCTGGCGGAACCAACGGGGTAGCTTTACCACAGTTTACCTCTTTTGGCCCACGGCTTCCGTACGGTGAGAAAATTTATAACAACATCGATAATTTTTTCCAAAACGGTTTTTCCCAGACACACAATCTTTCGCTGGACTATGGAGTAAAGAACGCCAGTTTCCGTTTCTCTGGCTCAGTCTTTAACCAAGAAGCTCCCATCCCGGAAAATAAATACAACCGTTACAATTTCAGGATTTCAAACAATACTAAAATTGGAAAGTACATAGAAATAAGCCCTGCTATCAGCTATATTAAAACAGAGAACGATAAACCAATCAGGGGTTCCGCAGGTTACTTGATCAGTTTGCTTGCATGGCCTGTAAATAACGATATCAGGAATTACCAGGACGACAACGGACTCAAATTACCCTTGTTCTCAACAAACCCTAACGCAGATTTCGACAATCCCTTGTACAGCGTTTATAAAAACCGCAGTAGAGATGTTACCGATCGTATTTTGGCAAGCATGGGTATCGACATCAAGCCATTCAAATGGCTAACCCTTGCAGGTCGTTTCGGTTACGACACTTATAGGCAGGACGGTTATAGCAAATACGATTCAATGTCATTTGTACTTACCCGTGCTCAGAAAGGACAGTTGACCAACTATTACCGGGATTACTACGGTTACAACCATACCATTACTGCAACCGCAACCAAATCTTTTGGAAAGTTTACCCCAAGAATTATGGTGGGTAACATGTGGCAGGATTACGAAACACAACAGTGGTCTGTAACGGGCACCAACTTAACGGATCCCAAAAGTGTAGACAGCAGCAATACGAATCCCGCTACCAGAGTTAGACTTAACAACAATCAGTTGAAAAATTTGCCGAACTATAGCATACGCAGGTCGAATGCCTATTTTGGTGAAGCTTCCCTTGGATATGCTGAGGCCATCTTCCTTACTTACTCTCATAGGTTTGAAGAGTCTTCTATTTTTCCTAAGCAAAACCGCAAATATGATTATCCGGCTGCAAGTGCAAGTTTAATTATGACTAAAATCATTCCTGGCCTGGAGTCGAACGTCTTGAGCTTTTGGAAGCTAAGAGGTTCGTTAGCCAGCACTGCACGGTCAAGTTCTCCGTACGCCAACCAGCCCGTGTTTAACATCAATGCCGGCAGTGGTGGCGGATTCTATTATGGATTTACCAATAGCAACCCGAACCTATCTCCAGAGGAGCAACAAACTTTTGAAGTAGGTACTGAGTTTAGATTGATAAAAAATCGTTTGAATATTGATGCCACTTATTATAATACCAAAAATGAAAACCTAATTGTAGAAAACTTCAGGGCCAGTTATGGAACAGGGTATGTTCTCAATACTTTAAACGTAGGTTCTAACCAAAACCAAGGTGTAGAGATTGCTATTAACTACGATGTGGTTAAGAATTCTAAATTTAGCTGGAATACTCGTTTTAACTTTAATAAAATGTGGAATGAGGTAACAAGTTTGCCAGCTAACGTCCCGGAGTTTTATCTTTCAGATACCTGGTTATATGGAAATGCTAGAGGTGGATTGGTTACAGGTGGTCCTACCACTAGCATTACGGCATATGGTTATGCCCGAAATACAAAGGGCGATATTTTAATTAGCCCTACCACCGGGCTTCCAATCATTGATGCAACCTTCAAAGTTCGTGGAGACAGAAATCCTGATTTTACACTTGGTTGGGTGAACAACATGACCTTCGGTAGTTTCCGTTTAAGTTTCCTTTGGGATCTTAAAGTGGGTGGAGACGTGTTTAATGGTACAGATGATTATTTAACAGGCATTGGCCGCAGCTGGCGCACGTACGATCGTTATGTTCCTCGTGTTGTTGCTGGCGTGTTGCAAGACGGTTTAGAAAATACCACAACCCCTACCAAAAACACCATATCTATTACACCAGCTTACAACCAGGCATATTACACAACCATGCCCGAAGAAGAGTTTTTGGAGAAGGATGTGAATTGGTTGAGACTAAGAGATGTTTCGCTTAATTACAACTTCAGCGAAACCTTTACCGAGCGACTCAAGGTATTGAAAGGCCTCAGCGCTTTTGTGACTGTAAACGATCCCGTGCTTATTACCAACTACCGTGGTGCCGATCCTCAATCTAATGGCGTTACCGCTGGTGCACGTGGTGTAGGTGGTTTTGGTTTCGACTTTGGTAACATGGGTGCACCACTCAGCATTAACCTTGGTTTAAGAGCAAATTTTAAATAATCAAAATGACTATTATGAAAAATAAATTGATAAAAATATCGCTTTTGTTTGCGGTGTTGGGCACCAGCTTTTCCTGCAGCAAACAGATTGATGAAGCCTACCTAAACCCCAACGCAGCCACGAGAGTACCTGTCGAGGAGCTACTACCACAGGTGGTATCTGCCATGGTGGGTAACTATGCTGCTCATGGTACAATGAACGACTCCAGGTTTGTGGGTGCCTACATTCAACAGTTTGCCTACCATACCACCAACAGTAATTTTGACCGCATGGGCTATACGAACAATTCTGCCGACGTTGCACAAAGCACCTTTAGGATGCACTACTACGATATAGGCCAGAATAATGTGAAAATGATTGAGTGGGCTACAGAAGATAAGAAGTGGGACTACGTAGGAGTGGGACAGGCAATCTTCGCATGGAGTTGGCTCACCATTGCTGATTACTATGCCGAGTTAATTGTGAAAGAAGCATTCAATACAAGTCAAATTACTTTTAAATATGATACGCAGGAAGATGCTTACAATCTGGCGAGAGATTTTGCTTTAAAAGCCCTTGTAAACCTAGACAAGACAGGCGATGGCGTAAGCCAGGCAAATCTTGCAAAAGGGGATGCATTTATGTACAACGGAGATGCTGCCAAGTGGAAAAAATTTGCACATGGTATATTGGCCAGGTACTACAACCACTTTAGCAACAAAACAGCCCTTTACAAACCTGACTCGGTTATTTACCATGCAAACCTGTCTATTCTAGACAATGCTGACAATGCTATGGTGAAGTTTCAGGCTACCGCATTAACAGCTACCAACAACTACTTTGGTCCTCTCAGAAACAACCTTGCGCTGGTATCCCAAACAGAGCCAAGGTCTATCAGGCAGGGAGCCTACATGGCCAATCTGGTAAACGGTACCAACAATGAATTTTTAGGAGCACAAGATCCAAGAGCTTGGTATTTGCTCAGGGGAAATACCAACGGCACAATCGTTGGCGTTCCGCCGGTTGTTGGGCAGCAGTCTTTAGCGGTGGCAAACAGACCGGAAAACTTCTGGGGATCTAGTCAGAACCCCGGGGTTTCAAATATTGCACCTACGGTAGAATCTGGCACTTACATTTTCCGCAATTCGGCCCCTCTCCCTGTACTAACCGCCAGCGAGATTCAATTTATTAAAGCCGAAGCCGCCTACAGAAAAGGAGGAGATAAAACGGTCGCACTACAGGCGTACAAATTGGGTATTGAGCGCTCTTTTGAGTTGCTTACTACAACCTATAATGCAAACATCAAAGCTGGCAAAGAAATTACGGAAGCAAATAAAGGCAACTACATCAACAACCCTTTGGTGGTTCCGGCCACGCCAGCTGGTTTGAATCTATCTAAGATCATGTTGCAGAAATACATCGCCTTATTTGCTCATGGCGCTTTGGAAACATGGATGGATATGCGCAGGTATCATTATACAGACCTCGACCCTTCAACAGGCAATCAGGTTTACAGAGATTTTGTGATACCTACAGATTTATTTCCCGACAACATGGGCTTACCGGTACAAAGGATGAGACCTCGATTTAATTCTGAGTACGTGTGGAATATCCTCGAACTTGGCAGAATAGGTGCTACGCAAAACGATTATCACGTGAAGGAGATGTGGATCACAAAACCATAATTTATCGTTTACATTTAAAATATTAATATGAAAAAGACATTTATAAACTTGTTCCTGGCTGCATCTGTATTGATGATGGTGGGTTGCAAAAAAAGCAAGGACTATAAGGCAGAGTTCGATAGAACCGGCCCTAACAATACACTGCTAAAAGTAATTTATGCAAGTGCTTATGCGTTGAACCCTACCGTACAACTGTCTATAGACGACGTGAGAGTAAGTGGTCTTATTACTGGTCGTACGCCTTTCCCAGGTGGTGGCTACAACACAGCAGGATCAAATTTTGCAGACTATCTTGCTCTAACGCCGGGTTCCAAAAAGTTAAGCGTTTCCATTCCTAAAAAAGGAACCAATGTAGACTCTGTAGTCCTTTTCAGCACACAGCTTAATTTAGAAAGAAATAAAAATTTCACAGTTAGCATAATGGACACACTTGCAAAAACAAAAGCTTTTTTAGTGGTAGACACCGTGGCACAACCTGTGGAAAGTACCATTAAGTACAGATTTGTAAATCTCATCCCCAACGCTCCAATAGTTGATTTGTATTATGGTTCTTCACTCATGGCCTCAGGCGTGGTCTACAATACAGAGGGCAAAGTTTTCAGCATGCTGATACCTCCTGTTTCAACTTTACTTTGGGCGGTAAAAGAATCTCCCAGTACGGTTAACAGCCCAAACCTTGCTACCTATGGAAGTCCCAATACCGTTATCAATCAAAGAATGTATACGGCCTTTGCCATGGGATACAAAGGTTCTACTTCTACCACGTTGAGGCCTTATATTTCCTTTACGCTAAATAGATAATTGAAAATATTTCAGCTAAAGCCTCCCAAAAATTGGGAGGCTTTTTTTATGTAACATGCTTTCTGGAAGAATGGTAGTACAATCGTTGGATTTGCGAAGACAAACCTGCCAACAAAAAGAGATGATATGGGAATCATTACAAAACTTCTTGCTGCATTCCTGTATAAAATGGAAGAACAAAGTTGGTCAGCCTGTAGAAAGAATCTTTAGCAGTCTCTGTATCCTTTTATCCAAAAAAGAAATAACACAGGGCTATTGATGTAATCACTCCCACCAAATCTGCGAGCAACATGGCGCCAACGGCGTAGCGAGTGTTCTTTACCGATATAGAGCCAAAATAAACGGCTATCACATAAAAGGTTGTATCACTGCTGCCCTGCAAAATGCTGGAGAGCCTGCCCGCAAAGCTGTCTGGCCCGTAGGTCTTCATGGTATCCAGCATCATGCCCCTTGCCCCGCTCCCACTCATGGGTTTTATTAAAGCTGTGGGCAGGCCATCTACAAAACGGGTGTCGGTACCAAGAGCTGCAAACAAAGTTTTCATGGCATTGATGATCACATCGAATGTACCACTCGTGCGCAGCATACTAATGGCAATGAGCATACCCACGATGTAGGGAATGATGCGCACACCAGTTTCAAAGCCACCCTTGGCACCCTCTACAAATGCATCGAACACATCTATTTTTTTATAGATGGCACCCACTACAATTGCGAAAAAAATAAAGAGTATGATTCCATTGCTTAGGATACTGGAGAAAGTTTGGGCATAGTTAGGATCCAAACTGTTTACATAAACTACTAGTAAACTTATGATGAGGGATATACCGCCTACCCAGGCAAGGATGGCCGGCTGCAGTAAATTTATTTTTTGACGAACAGAAACGATGATCATTGCCGCCATGGTAGCTGCAAAAGTGGCTATCATACAGGGAATAAAAATATCCGTGGGGTTTTGTGCGCCCAAGCCGGAGCGAAAGGCTATGATGGTAACAGGAATTAGCGTAAGGCCCGAGGCATGTAAGGCCATAAACATGATCTGTGCATTGGAAGCAACGGCTTTGTTAGGGTTCAACTCCTGCAGGCTTTCCATGGCTTTTAAACCAAAAGGTGTGGCGGCATTGTCAAGGTTCAAAAGGTTGGCGCTAAAATTCATCATCATATGCCCGGTCGCAGGGTGCCCTTTGGGCACATCAGGAAATATTTTGGAGAAAAAGGGCCAGATGATTTTTGACAACAGCCTTACGCCACCTGCTTTTTCTGCAATACTTAAAAACCCCATAAACAAGGCAAGAATACCGATGAGGGGAATGATGATATCGACTACCGCATTTTTTGCCGTTTCTATGACGCCATCAACCTTGCGCACCAGTTGTTTCTGTACAGACACATAGTCGTATACTTTTAATCCCGGAGCGATACCCTGGTATTTTTGAACAGAGTCTGGTTGAAGATTATCAGAAAGCAACACCGTAGCCTGTGCAAGGGAATCGGTTTTGTGGTAACCGTACTCTTTTAAAAACTGCGTATAATTTTGAGACAACTGTTGGTTCTGCGGCGAACCAAGACCATAGTAATAAACGCTGTCATATTTTTCGGTTGATTTGCCCACCACCATCCGGGTAAAAATCTTTTCATCGCCATTAAAAACCTTTATACTCGCTACAAGGATGGCAATGATGATAAATGCCGACCAAATCCTGCTTAAAACCATAATTGGATTTTAGATGTTTGATTGCTGATATATGACTTCCTTCGCATCCCGGGCAGAGGTCTATTTCTGCAAATTAAAAATCAATGAGCAATGAAAATAGTATTTTATAGCCAATAAAATAACTAAACCTAACCCTTACCTTTGCGTGCCATTTTAAAGACATCTGACATCTGACATCTGACATCTGACATCTGACATCTGACATCTGACATCTGACATCTGACATCTGACATCTGACATCTGACATCTG
>JBKJKD010000063.1:0-6310 GCA_046597635.1 Ferruginibacter sp.
TTGGCGCTTACTCCGCCGGCAATACATATTTCTGTTATGCCTGTTTGCTCTGCTGCCTTTTGTAGTTTGTTGAGAAGAATGCTTACAATACGGTGTTGTATAGACGCACAAATATCGGCCAGGTTCTCGGTAATAAATTTCTGCCTCTCGCCTTCAGTAGCTGTAAATGCTTCTTTGTAAACATTGGAGGTTCCTGCATTTTGCAGGAAATATAAAATAGAAGTTTTTAAACCAGAGAAACTAAAATTCAGCTCCGGAATTTTCGGCTCTGTAAATTTATAGGCCAATGGATTCCCCTCTTTCGCATATTTGTCTACGAGTGGTCCGCCGGGGTAGGGTAGGCCCAGCAGCTTGGCGCTTTTGTCAAAAGCTTCTCCCGCTGCATCATCAATTGTTTCGCCAAGAATTTTCATGTCGTAGGGAGAATTGCACAATACAATCTGTGTATGGCCACCGCTCACAGTAAGGCACAAGAATGGAAAAGCGGGTTTGCGATCTTCAATCAAATTGGCCAGCACATGAGCCTGCATATGATGTACAGCAATGAGCGGTTTATCAAGCGCAAGCGCAAGCGATTTCGCAAATTGTGCACCTACCAGCAAGGCACCAATAAGACCCGGCGCCTGGGTAAATGCAATTGCATCTAATTCATCTTTACCAACCCCGGCCTTTTTCAGTGCTTCATCCACTACCGGCACTATATTTTGCATATGCGCCCGGCTGGCAAGTTCTGGCACTACACCGCCATATTGTTCATGCACTTTTTGTGTGGCTATGATATTTGAAAGAATGGCTCCGTCTCTGCAAATTGCAGCGGAGGTTTCATCGCAGGAAGATTCTATGGCAAGGATTGTTGGCAATTTGATGATTTAATGATTTGGAAATTCCTGATGATTTGGTGATTTGAAAATTTGGTGATTTGATAATGCGTAGCTGCTGAAGTTAGTGAAAAGATCTGCGAACTAAAGAACGTTAAACCTTAAGCGTTAAACGGCAAATTTCATCGACATTGTCCCGAAGCTTTCCGGGCTGAACGTTGAACCTCTGGAACGTTGAACCTTTGAACTTTTGAACGTTGAACCTCTCAAACCTCTTAAACCTTTGAAACCACTTTTCTAACTTCGTATAGCCACAACGGGATCTAATTTGGCCGCCCTCGATGCCGGGAATATACCCGCAACGATTCCTACAACAAGGCATACGATGATTGTTGTAAACAGCATTGGGATAGAAATGTAAATGGGGAAGTCCAGCAGTTTGGAGGAAATCTTTGTACCTATAAAAACAAAGAATAAACCAATAGCACCGCCCATCAAACAAAGTATGATGGCCTCCATCAAAAACTCTAAAAGGATGCTGCTGCTTTTGGCTCCAATGGCTTTCTTTAAACCTATTACCGATGTTCTTTCTTTTACCGTTACAAACATGATGTTTGCAATGCCAAATAATCCCACAACTAGACTGATTCCCCCGATGATGCCGCCTACTATGTTTAATACAGAGAAAAAGCCAGTGATGGCTTTGCTAAAAGCTTCTACGCTGTTTAAGGAAAAGTTATCATCCTGAGTGGGGCCGAGTCTTCTTACCTGCCGCATAATGCCTTTTAATTCATCCATTAGTGCAGCAGGCGCAACGCCTTCTTTGCCTTTTGCAACCAGGATAGGACCAGAATTCTTTTCATCAAAAATTTGTTTGAAAAATTTGTAAGGGAGCATAACGCTATTATCATAATCCCAGCCTATAAAATTGGTTCCTTCTTTTTTGAGCAGCCCGACGATGGTAATTTTTTTCCCCTTGACCTCTATTTGTTTGCCTATGGCTCGTTCCGGGCTGCCAAATAAGTTTTCGGCATTGCTATATCCAATAATCCCTATACTGCTTCCGCTATTAAATTCCGCTTGTGAAAAATACCGACCAGCCTCAAATTTCAAAGGTTGAATGGTCATCTGTGCTTCTACAATGCCGTAGATGCTTGCACTGTTGATGAGATCGTCTTTATGAGAAATGCCACTCCTGGTTTGTAGCAAAAAAGAAATATCGTCCAGCAGTACCGACCGCTGTCTTACCATATCAGCTTCCTCATATTTCATTACCGGCCTTGCCCTAAACTTCCAGAAAGGCTGGTCTGGTCCGCCGCTGTAATCCCATTTATCTATGTAGATGGTATTACTGCCTAAGCTATTTACCTCACTCTGAATATTTCTTTCCAGGCTATTTACCGCAGCCAACACGCCAATGATGCAAAAAATGCCAAAGGCTACACCAGTAAGGCTCAAGGCAGTACGGAGTTTGTTAACCAGTAACTCCTGCAGCGTGAGGCGCAGTGAACTGCTGAGAATCTTAAGCGTTTTTGGCATGGGGCAAAGGTAGGCGGCCAGGGCGAAATCGCAATCAATAGAAGGGGTCAATGGTCAATGTTCAAGGGTCAATGGTGAATCAGTTAATCAGTTAATTAGTTGATTAGTTGATAAGTGAATGGTCAATGGTGAATCAGTTAATTAGTTGATATGTGAATGGGCATGGCGCAATAGGCCATGAGCAATAGGCAATGGGTAATAGGCAATCAGCAAAATTTAATTGTGAATGCCTGCCTATAGGATGTGTAGGGCAATAGGCAACGGTTCCATGACTCTGAAAACTAAACTTCTAACCCTAAACTTCTAAACTTCTAAACCCTAAACTTCTAAACCCTAAACCAACTAAACTCTAAACCCAAACCCCCAAAGCCCTCAAACCCTAAACTTCTGAACCCTAAACACCTAAACCTCTCAAACCTCCAAACCCCTGAACCTTTAAGCCGCTTCGCCTATCTTTGCGCCCTTTATGAAATACATCAATGAAATTAACAGGCGTAAGACCTTCGCCATCATATCTCACCCAGATGCGGGTAAAACAACCCTTACAGAAAAATTCCTGCTGTTTGGTGGAGCTATACAAACCGCTGGAGCCGTAAAAAGCAATAAGATAAAAAAGCACGCCACCAGTGATTTTATGGAAATAGAGCGCCAGCGTGGTATCAGTGTGGCCACCAGTGTGATGACTTTTGAATACGACGGTCACCTGATTAACCTGCTGGATACACCAGGGCACAAAGACTTTGCGGAAGATACCTATCGCACTCTTACTGCCGTAGACAGCGTGGTGTTGGTAATAGACAGTGTTAATGGGGTAGAGGATCAAACAAGAAGATTGATGGAAGTTATTGCCATGCGCAAAACACCGGTGATTGTTTTTATCAATAAGATGGATAGAGATGGTAAAAACCGGTTCGATCTGTTGGAAGAAATAGAAAACGAACTCCATATCAACCTGCATCCCATGACGGTTCCTATCAACAGTGGAAAAGACTTTAAGGGTGTGTATGATTTGTATAACAAAAGTTTGGTATTGTTTACTGCAGGTACTAAAGCCAATGATGAGGGCGTACTGGAGATAACCGATTTGAATAACGAAATACTAAATGCTAAAATAGGAGAGAAAGACGCCGATGTTTTAAGAGAAGACGTTGAGTTGATAGATGGTGTGTATGGCGAATTGAATTATGAAGATTACCTGGCGGGAAACACAGCACCAGTTTTTTTTGGGAGTGCCGTTAACAATTTTGGTGTGAAAGAAATGTTGGATGCTTTTATACGCATTGCCCCAACCCCAAGGCCGAGGCATACAACCAACCGGGATGTGACGCCGGAGGAAGATAAGTTTAGTGGTTTTATTTTTAAAATACATGCCAACCTCGATCCCAAGCACCGGGACCGTATTGCATTTTTAAGAGTATGCAGTGGAAGGTTTGCCCGCAATACTTACTACAAGCATGTGCGCTTAGAAAAAGATGTTCGCTTCAGCAATCCCTACAGTTTTTTGGCCCGCCAAAAAGATGTGATCGAAGAAGCATATCCCGGTGACGTAGTGGGACTATTTGATACAGGAAATTTTAAAATAGGCGATACCCTTACAGAAGGAGAAAAGTTTTTCTTTACCGGCATCCCAAGTTTTTCGCCGGAGATATTTAAAGAAGTGATTAACAAAGATCCGATGAAAACCAAGCAGCTGGAAAAAGGCTTGTCTCAGTTAACGGATGAAGGAGTAGCCCAGTTGTACACGCAGTTTGGAGGCAATAAAAAAATTATTGGTTGTGTGGGCGAACTGCAGTTTGAAGTTATACAGTACCGTCTCCTGCAAGAGTATGGGGCATCTGTACAAATGAACAGCTTGCCTTTTTATAAAGCCTGCTGGATAACCAGCAAGGATTCAAAAAAGCTGGACGATTTTACCAAATACAAGCAGGCCAATATAGCCGAAGACAAGGACGGACACCCGGTTTACCTTGCGCAAAGCGAATGGTTCCTAAATACAGAACGTACCAATAACCCAGATATTGAATTTCATTTTACAAGTGAGATACATAAGTAAAACGAATGTTGATTGTTGAGTGTTGAATGAAAGCTGAATTGTTGGAGTAAGCGGAACTGTAGAAAAATTATAAATTTGGGCATGTATAAGTTAGATAAAACCATTCTTACAGCTCAAACCCATGCTGAGGCAGAGCGAAGGAAAGTTTTTGATGCAGATGTGCCATTAGGAGAAAGAATAAAACAAGCTTGGTATCTTACCTGCATGGCTCATGGCATAGATCCGGAAAATCCTCCCAAAATGGTTAAAGAAATTACCTGCGTGCGTAAACATTCACAATAGTGGGCGGTATATTAAATCAAGACTTTAGGGATTTTATAAAAACGCTCAATGACACCAATGTTGATTATGTATTGGTGGGCGGTTATGCTGTAATTCTTCATGGTTATCGCCGCACCACGGGCTACCTCGATATCTGGGTAAATACAACAAAAGAAAACTATTTAAAACTACGAAAGGCATTTCTACAATTTGGCCTCCCTACTACAGACTTATCAGAAGAAAACTTTTTAGCTAATGATGCAATTGACGTATTTACTTATGGAATTGAGCCTGTAAGTATAGACATCATGAAAAATGTGAAGGGGCTAAATTTTGAAGAAGCATTCGGTTCTTCCCAACTTTTTATAGAGCAAGATCTACCGGTAAGATTTATAAGCTATCAACAATTGATAAATGCTAAAAAAGCTGCCGGCAGGTATTAAGACCTGGACGATTTGGAAAAACTTTCATTTCGGGAGGAGTAATTATTCCTTCCAAACATCTGCCAAGTTCACGGTAGCCCTGCAATCGCCATCAAACACAAATTCGAAATATTCTGCCGGGGTTTCATTTACCAGTATGTAGCAACTGTTAACGAGATGATAGATCTCAATTTTTTTTGCATCCGCATCTACAATCAGGTAATATTGAATGCCTTCATTTTGGTACAGCTCATACTTGGTGTTTCTATCCCTAAGCGCTGTAGAAGGAGAAAGAATTTCGGCAACAAGTGAAGGTGTAAAATCAATATACTTTTTAGTTGGCTTTTTGCAGAGCACCATAATATCAGGCTGCACGATGGTGTCTTCATTAATTAAATAGTCCACAGGGTCGTAGACGTTGCAGTGTTCACATTTTTTTAAGGCAAAACCTATTTCCATTCTTAGCGATGCTGCCACCAACTGATGTTTCGGTACCGGCGATGGACTCATGGCAATAGGAAAACCATCAATCAATTCCCATTTACCTTCCCAAATCTTGTAGTCTTCGTAAGTATAATGTGGTAATATTTTTTGTGTAATTCCCATAGGTTAAAATTAGGCAATTTATTTTACCTGAGAAATAGCAACAAATGGTTGTTCCTACCTGATCAACAACAAATTTCCTTTTTTGATGTCGTTTCCACAGTCATTTAGCACCTTGATGTAATACACGTAATTGCCTACATCTGCAGGCTGGCCTTTATAGGTTCCGTCCCAGCAATCTGTATTGTTTGTATTGTAAAAAACCAGGCTGCCATACCTGTTATAAATACTGACCTCGATAGTTTTTACAGTGCCGAAATCTCTCACCCTGAAACAGTCATTCTGTCCATCTCCATTGGGTGTAAAACTGTTTGGTATAAATGCCCTCGGTAACTGAGCAGCCTTGATAAATACTGTTACGGTATCTTTTGATTTACAATTGGTGATAGTATCCGTTCCAACAACAGTGTATTGTTGATTGGATGTGGGTGTAGCAACAGGGTTGGCTATGTTGGTATTCGTTAAACCTGCAGCGGGAGTCCATACATATGCATTTCCACCAGTAGCTTTTAATTGAGCGTTGCTAAAAACACAATCAATATCATTTGATTTTGTGGCCTTAACGGTTGGTGGCGCCAGGTCAGTTCTTACATTGGTGGTGAGTGTGGCAGATA
>JBKJKD010000118.1:0-9560 GCA_046597635.1 Ferruginibacter sp.
AGGCCAAAACGGGGGAGTTCTGATTCGTCAATGTTAGGATTGCTTAGTTTTAAATAATAAGCTACTGCATTTATTAAAGTGTTATCAGGGTTCCCACTACCTGGGTGCACCACCATACCCACGGGCTTATTGATGATCAGCAGATCGTCATCTTCATACACAATATTGAGCGGAATATTCTGCGGTACAATTTCCGAACTCTCTGGGGAGTTGGTTTCGTACACCACGATGCGATCACCGGCTTTTGTTTTATGATTATTTTTTACCGGCTTATCATTTACCAGCACCAATTCATTTTCTATGGCCTGCTGAATTTTGTTGCGGGTGGCACCTTCAATGCGGTTCATCAGGAACTTATCTATGCGCAAAGGTTCCTGGCCTTTGTCTATGATAATGGCCAATCGCTCATACAACTCCTCCGATTCCGGCAGGTCTTCTTCTATTTCTGGGGGTATATTACTCATGGTTCAAAGTTCTTTTTTAGGATTCAGCTTTCAAAATCAACTCATCATTCATTCCAAATCCTTTTTTACAAATCAGACATCATAAAATCCTATATCATAAATCAAACATCATAAATCGAACATGATAAATCATATGGCCTCCATCATCCATCCTCCATCTTTCTTACTTTTGCAAATTAAATCAATGCTTTGGATATGCAGCGTGTGAAATTTTCAGATTTAGGAATTATTGATTACCAACTTGCCTGGGACCGGCAGGAAGCCTTGCTGCAGCAAAATGTTTCGATGAAGTCTGAAGCCAGGAAAATAAACATCCTCTACGACTCCCATGCTGTGGCCACACAACATCACCTGTTGTTTTGTGAACATCCCCCGGTGTATACCTTGGGTAAAAGCGGCAGCCTTGATAATTTGTTGATTGGCGAAGCCGAGATGCAGGAGAGGGGCATCCAATTTTTTAAAACCAATCGTGGTGGCGACATTACCTTTCATGGTCCGCAGCAAATTGTTGGTTATCCTATCCTCGATCTGGAAAAAATGTATACAGATATTGGTCGGTACCTGCGCAACCTTGAAGAAGCCGTCATACTCACCATGGCCGAGTATGGGTTGGTGGGCGAAAGAAGCTCAGGCGAAACTGGAGTTTGGCTAGATGCTGGTGTAAAAGGACGGGAGCGTAAAATCTGCGCTATTGGTGTACGCTGCAGCAGATGGATAACAATGCATGGCTTTGCCTTTAATGTAAATACCGACCTCAATTATTTCAAATACATTATCCCCTGTGGCATAAAAGACAAACACGTAACCTCTTTGCAGCAGGAAGTAGGGCATGAGCTGGATTATGAAGCCGTAAAGAATAAATTAAAAAAGAATTTTGAGAAGGTATTTGATGTTGAGCTTTATTAATTAACGGTTATTGGCTTTCTTTACCGGGTCGTTGCTTACTTTTCCATCCCGTGCAATAAAGAATTTGTTGGTCTCCACGAGCTTGCCGGTTTCATACAATTTAAAACTGTACCAACCGGCTTTTACGAAATTGACTTTTTCTACAATAAGGTACTCTTCCTTCAAATTTGTTAGCTCAAAAATTTCCCTTTCCAGCTCGTCAAAAAAAGTAGCAGTATAGTTTTTCGTAGCAGCATCGGGGAGGTGAATCACCACGTTTTGATCTTTGGCAGTATATACCCATCGGCTAGGGTAGGCTGGTGCTGCAGGCAGATTGGGTGCATTGGGTAACGGTACGGGTGGTTGCTGCAGTTTAGGATCTGTATTGGGATCCAGCTGCCAGGGATATCTAACAGCGGCGGTTCCACCAGTAGCTGTGTCCTTTGTGGGACGAACCGGGTCTGAGATGATATACGAACCACCTTCAAAGGCGATAAAAAGCCGGTAATACATTTTATTGTAGGGAGGGTTTGCATCTGCATATCCATTTTCTAAATTTTGAGGATTTAACACAGAGCCAATGGTGGTATAATTTTTAAGACTGTCGTAGGACCTTTGTATGCTGAGTGTGGCAAGGGGAACGGTGTAAGCATTTTTCCAACTGACAATTATTTTCCCGCTGATATTTGTTACGGTAATGCCCGGCAGCGTTTGCTGGGCATGTGCACAATGACCAAAGCATACAATGAAACACAGTAAGTAAATAAATTTCTTCATATTCTTTCAAGAGCCTTCCCAACAAATATAGTTCGCCCGACTTTGAAGTGGCTTTTAATAAACAGCTTATGTTGTTAAATTCGTTTAAAAATATAAGCTTCCAGGCGGTAAAGATAAATTTCCTTGCAACCCGCCCGTGTGTATGCAAAGAATATTACTGCCCTCTGCAAAAAAACCTTTCTGCAGCATGTCAAAAATACCAAACATCATCTTAGCGGTATAAACATAATCGGTAGGCAGCTCAAATTTCCTATAGAGTTCATTCATAAAATTCAGTAGTTCCGATGTTTTTTTTGCATAGCCACCAAAGTGATAATCTGATAGGAGGTGTAGGTTTTTATAACGCTCTTGCCCGGTTAATAATTGTAGCCTCTGTGGGATATCGGTTAATCCCTTCAGGGAGGCGAAACCACATACCTGCTGTTGAGGGTCCGCTTTTAATAAGATGCCGGCAAGCGTGGTGGCGGTACCGGTAGCCGTACATATATGGGTAAAATTATTAACGGGTAAGCATTGCAGCATGAGAGAAGCTCCTTGTGCACCGGTAGGATGATAGCCACCTTCGGGAATGTTGATAAAACCCTCAGGCTGCACGTCCTCTGATGCTGCCGCTGCATAGTCCGTCCTGGATACAAATTCCAATTGCATGCCGAGGTCTGCACAGCTGAGCAACGTGTGCGACCATTGCGCAGGCTCTTGGCCACGCACCATTGCTTTGCACGCAATGTTCAATTGTTTACATGCATAGGCTGTGGCCACAAGATGGTTGGAGTAAGCGCCACCATAGGTAATGACTGGCAGGTTTTTTGAAACAGCTTGCTCCAAATAATAATGCAATTTAAATAACTTGTTTCCTGATACGATCGGGTGAATTTTGTCAAGCCGCAATACAGACAGCCGGATGTTTTGCTGCAGCAGCAGAGGATCTTCCAGTTCATCCAGGGTTATACCTTTTGTATCAAACAGCATTGTTATTTTAAAGATGGTTTGTTTTACTTTTGGGGCAAACTTCTATCATTTTTTATCAAAATAAAATTTAAATGAAACCTACTCTATTAATTTTAGCCGCTGGCATGGCAAGCCGCTACGGCAGTATGAAGCAAACAGAAGGCTTTGGCCCCTCTGGCGAAACTATTATGGATTATTCTATATACGACGCCATCCGTGCGGGTTTTGGCAAAGTGGTATTCATCATCCGGAAGGACTTTGCTGATGATTTTAAAGCCAACTTCGATACAAGATTCAACGGACAGATTGAAGTAGATTATGTGTTCCAGGATATGCACTCATTCGTACAGCCAGAATATATTCCAGCCGACCGAACTAAGCCATGGGGCACAGGTCATGCCATTTTATGTGCAAAGGATGCCGTAAAGGAGCCCTTTGCAGTGATCAATGCTGACGATTTTTATGGTCAGGATGCTTTTAAAAAAGCGGCTGATTTCCTTACCACCCGCTGCAACCAGCAAACGTATGCCATTATAGGGTATACTTTAGATAAGACCTTAAGTGACAATGGTACGGTAAGCCGTGGTGTTTGCGATGTGGATGTAGCAGGCAATCTGATTGCTATTAATGAACGAACTAAAATTTATGCTAAAGGCGGGCTTGTGATTTATGAAGAAAACGAAGTGGAAAAACAAGTGGATGGCAATGCTAATGTGTCCATGAACTTTTTTTGTTTCCACCCTTCTGTGTTTGACTTTGCCGCCAACCTTTTCAGCATTTTTCCGAAAGAAAATTTTGCCAACATCAAGGCCGAATTTTTTATACCCATCATAGCCGACCAGTTTATAAAAAAAGAAGGCAATATGATAAAGGTATTACCCACCGCTGCACAATGGTTTGGGGTTACTTACAAGGAAGATGCGCCAGATGTAAAAAATAGCTTGCACGCATTGATAGAGGCAGGAGAGTATCCTACTTCCTTATGGGGCCATGAAGCAGCAAGCCAGCAATTCAAAGCAGCCCAAACAGATCAATGATGACAATATAGGTAGGTGCACTTGTACATAAAAAAAGGACTTCTGCGAGGAAGTCCCTTTTCATGTATGGTTGTTGTTGTTGTTGTTAATTTCCTTTTATCATGAACACATAGTCCTCCAGTTTCTTTATCTGGCTTTCCCGATCTAAACCTTTCAAAGCAGCTGAAGATGTTATCTTGATACCTGCGTTGGCTTCTATTTTCTTTGCCTCCTCAATAGCCCGGTGAATATTGATAGACTTGATGGCGTACACTACTCCTTCTGCATTTCTTTCCGAGCTTGTTAATATACCAATCAGCTCACCTTTTTTGTTGATCACCGGTGATCCGCTGCTTCCTTCATTAGCAGCAGTATTCAGCTGGCAGTAAATGGTATCCATCTGGTAACCATTCTTCGCACTCACATAACCTTCGCCATAAACTATTTCCTGCTTTGGGAAACCCAGCATATAAACTTGTTCTCCCAGCCCTGCGTTCGTCCTGCGAATAACGAAAGGTATTGGAGCTAGCTTTTTAAAGTTGGGATCTTTTATTTTTAAAATAGCCAAATCGCGGGCTACGTCTACATACACAGCATCTGCAGCAAACTGTTCACCTTTGTTGTTTTCGATGATCAGTTGGTTCTTGCCTTCCCTGGCCACGTGGGCATTGGTGATAATATAGTTGTTGTTTACATCTACCAGGAAGCCCGT
This sequence comes from Ferruginibacter sp., assembly GCA_046597635.1. Taxonomy (GTDB): domain Bacteria; phylum Bacteroidota; class Bacteroidia; order Chitinophagales; family Chitinophagaceae; genus Ferruginibacter. The sequence continues at coordinate 4,803 of JBKJKD010000118.1, forward strand.
ACCTCTAAACTTGCTGGAAACACGGGGTTTAACTATAGGGGCTGTTACACCCGCTTGTAATGCGTTTATTTTATTTTCAATCTGTTTTGTTTTTACAGCTTGCTCATTTATTTTTTCTACCAGCGGCTTGATGTTAGGATTTTTTTGATTGCTAACTGTAGAAATAAGGCTCGCTATAAACAAGGATACTACGCAGGCAATGGAGGCTGCCACTACAATCGTGCGCTTATACTTGCCCCATAGCTGAATAACTTTGGCTTTGCCTGCAAGCGGTTTGCGAAACACAAAACCTTCATCCGCAAGTTTATGTTCCACTTCGTGGAGGCTATGTTTAAAATTTTTGGTAGAGCCAAACTTGTTCAGTTCGTTTAAAAAGAACATATGTTCTACTACAGCCTGGTCTAGTTCGGGGTTATTTTTTCTGAGGTCTTCAAAATAAATCCTCTCCTGTTCGCTCATGTTTCCATCAACAAACCTTTCTACGGCATCAATCAACAACGAATCTTCCATTACTCATAATTTTTATACTGTGCAAAAAACAATTTTTTCAATCTCACCAAACACTTGTATTTCTGGGTTTTTGCATTATCGGCATTGGTATATCCAAAATCGGCTGCTATAGCCTGCATTTGTTTTTTTTGTACGTAGTAAGCTTCTAAAAGACTCTTACAAGGTTCGCCTATTTTGCTCATGGCCATCTCCATGATGCTAAATTCTTCCTGCCTCTTTTCATGCACCTCCATATCTTCCTCTACAGACACTAACTCTTCCATGTGTTCTCCCGGGCTGCTAAAGCGCTGAAGCTTGTTCAATTTCTTTAGCCAGAGGCGCCGGCTAACCGCATAAATAAAAGTCTTCAACTGGCAGTGAAGTTCAAAATTGCCCGACTTCGCTTTTTCAAAGAGTACAATCATCGCTTCCTGAAAAATATCAGCAGCATCGTCAGAACTCCCATTGTTATTAATGACCAATGACTGAACCATGCCGTAATGTTCCCGGTAAATCTTTTCAATTGAACTTTTATCCTCGCTGGCAAGACCTTGCAGTAAAATTTTTTCTTCCTCTATTGTATTCACCTTGCTTGTGTATTAATACTTTATTTGCCCAATAGTAACCCGACAGCAAAGAAAAACTTTTTTTAAAATCTTGGGTTACCTTTTTTCATTACCTGTATTAATAACAAATTATAATTTAAATTTAAACAAACAACAAAATGAAAAAGTTTTTAGCAATTGCCTTGATCGCAGCATCTTTCGTAGCATGTAACGAAGGTGAAAAGAAAGAAGAAACAACAACTACTACTTCAGACACAACAACCGTAGTTACTCCTATGGCTGCTGACACTATGCAAGTTGTAACTGACACAACTACTACTGTTACTGTTGATACCACTAAAAAGAACTAAGTAAACCAGTAGCTGGTTGAAGGGTCGCCTGCTTCAACTAAGAAAAAATTTTAAAAGGCAACAATCGTAAGATCGCCCCGGTTCGTCCGGGGCGATTCTTTTTTAGGCAACTCCGCTACATCTTCTTTGCCAGCATAGATGTGCATTGGCAATAGTAAATACACAAAACCCACCACTCACTGTTTACAGGCGTAACTATTCAACGAGTTATAATTCAGCATTAGCATCTTTGGCCAGCATAATTGTAATAGATAATTTTTTTTTTACTTTAAACAGAACCTGTTAGATTTGTAAAAAGCAATGAACAAAAACACTACATACACTTATCCAACTTTCTTCTACTATTATTTTAGAAGCCAGCCGGGTGTGTGTATATAAAAGAAAAAATCTAAATGTACATATCAGTCCCGGCTAAGCAGCCGGGATTTTTTTATGCTTAAACCATTGGCAACAGAACCAACCATTATATGGCAGTTAAAATGATTGAAACTAATTACACAGACCGAATCGCTATCCAGGGGGTAGAGGGAAGCTTTCACCAGGTGGCAGCGCAGACTTTTTTCGGTAAGCAGGCGAGCGTGGTTTGCTGCCTTAGCTTTCCTGAACTTATACGCAAAACTGCCGATAAGCAACAAACCGGAGCTGCCGTAATGGCTATTGAGAATTCGATAGCAGGCAGTATTTTGCCAAACTATAATTTGTTACAATCATCTGATTTAAAGATAGTAGGAGAGGTTTACCTACAAATTAAACAGCAGCTACTAGTTAACCCTGGGATAAGCCTCGAAGATATAAGGGAAGTCCATTCGCACCCGATGGCCTTGCAACAATGCACAACTTTTTTAGATAAGCATAATTGGAAGTTGGTAGAAACGGAGGACACTGCACTCAGTGCAAAACATATTCATCAGCACAAAAGCAAAAATATTGCAGCAATAGCCAGTAAACTTGCCGGCGATTTATACGGGTTGACCGTGCTTGTGCCCAACGTTCATACCCAGAAAAACAACTACACCCGGTTCCTCGTCTTGAAAAGAGCAGCTGATGCAACAGCAGTTGACAATGCAAACAAGGCTTCGGTTACTTTTATCACAGATCATTCCAGGGGGAGCTTGGCTAAAGTGCTCACTAAGATTGCTGATGCCGGCATCAATTTAAGTAAGCTGCAATCTTTTCCCATACCGGGCAGCAACTGGCTTTATTCTTTTCACGCAGATATGGAATTTGAAAATTTAAATCAGTTCAATTCGTTAATTGATAGCTTGTTGTCAGTTACAAGTCAACTTAAGATATATGGAGTTTACCAATCCGGTCATTTAAAATAATTACTAAAATGGAATTAGCAACAAGACTCCAGGGGATCAATGAATATTATTTTTCACAAAAGTTGAGAGAGATTGATGGAATGAATAAGGCCGGCAAGGATGTGATCAATCTCGGTATAGGAAGTCCGGACCTGCCCCCTCACCCTGAGGTAATTGAAATTCTACAACAGGAAAGTGCACGGCCGGGCAATCATGCTTACCAGGGATACAAGGGTTCAGCCACCTTGCGGCAGGCTATTGCCGGCTGGTACAAAAAATATTATGCTGTAGAATTGGATCCTGAAGCCGAGATTCTACCGCTGATGGGTAGCAAGGAAGGAATCATGCATATCTGCATGACGTATCTTAATGTAGGCGATCAGGCCTTAATTCCCAATCCCGGCTATCCCACTTACAATGCGGCTGTGCAATTAGCCGGTGGTCAGCCCTTATTTTATGATCTCATTGGGGCTAACAATTGGTTACCCGACTTTGAAGCTTTGGAACAAACGGACCTAAGTAAGGTGAAGTTGATGTTTGTTAACTATCCACACATGCCCACGGGGGCCTTGCCAGATGCTGAAGTTTTTATCAAGCTGGTTGCATTTGCCAAAAAGCATGGCATCTTGCTGGTACACGATAATCCCTACAGTTTTATTTTAAATGATCATCCATGTAGTTTAATGACAACCCCGGGTGCCATGAAAGTAGCTTTGGAGTTAAACTCCCTGAGCAAAAGCCATAACATGGCTGGCTGGCGGGTAGGCATGTTGGTTGGTGACAAAGAGCGGATCAATGAGGTGCTTAAATTTAAAAGTAACATGGACAGTGGTATGTTTTTACCGCTGCAACTGGCGGCGGCCAAAGCTTTGCAATTAGATGAATTGTGGCACAGCAGCGTAAATACTATCTATAAACAGCGGCAGTCCAAAGTGTTTGAATTGCTGCAGCTGCTAGGTTGCGAGTTCGAACAATCTCAATCGGGTATGTTTGTGTGGGCGGCTATCCCTTCCAGTTACAAGGATGGCTATGCGTTAAGTGACGAAGTGTTGGCCACAGCCAATGTATTTATAACTCCGGGTGGAATTTTTGGGTCCAACGGACAACAATATGTAAGAGTAAGTTTGTGCGCAACGGAAGAGAAAATTGGAAAGGCGATAGAAAGAATTAAAAACAGGTAACATGAAAGTAGCAATTGTAGGCGTAGGATTGATAGGTGGCTCAATGGCATTGATGCTGCGGCAAAAGCTAAATGATGTCACTATTGTTGGTGTAGATGCCAACCCCGCTCATCAGCAAACTGCCCTCAACCTTGGGTTGGTAGATGAGATAGCTGAGTTAGATGCTGCAGTATTAAAATCAGATTTGATTATTCTGGCAGTTCCTGTAGATATAGCTTTGAAGCTTCTACCTAAAATTTTAGAGAAGGTAAAAAATAAGGTGGTTATGGATGTTGGCTCCACTAAAGTAGAAGTAGCAACACTGGCTAAAGGGCTGGCAAATGCGGGCAGGTTTGTATCTACCCATCCCATGTGGGGAACCGAATTTAGCGGGCCGACCGCAGCAGTAGAAGATGCTTTCCTAAACAAAGCCGTGGTTATTTGCGATAAACATAAAACTGATGAAGATGCCTTACAAGTGGTAGAACACATTTATGGATTGCTGGGTATGCACATCGTTTATATGGATGCCGAGGCGCATGATTTACATGCTGCTTATATCAGTCATATATCTCATATCACCTCATTTGCGTTAGCCAATACGGTACTGGAAAAGGAGAAAGAAGACGAAGCCATTTTTGAATTGGCGAGTGGAGGATTTGAAAGCACGGTGCGCCTGGCAAAAAGCAATGCAGCGATGTGGGTACCCATTTTTATGCAGAACAAAGAAAATGTGCTGGACGTTTTAAATGAACACATCAGCCAGTTAAAGAAATTTAAGAGTTGTTTGGAAAAGGAAAATGTGCAATACATGGCAGAGTTGATAGAAAAAGCGAATACGATTAACCGAATTTTGAAATGAAGGGAGGGGAAAATTCAAAATTCAAAA
>JBKJKD010000020.1:0-10188 GCA_046597635.1 Ferruginibacter sp.
AATAGATGCAGAAACCCGGCAGTTAATCATGGAGCAAAAGAACAGTTTAAAAACATCACACGATATTATCAAAAAATACAGAGACTTAAATAATGCGGTAGATTAACACCCGTTTCAATTCATCCCGGAGACTGATCAAAGAATAACAGACCATATTTTTAAACTATCAGTTTCAATGTCACCGGCGATGTCTCTATAAATATGTTTTTTGGTTTTGAAGATTAGGGCACTATCTACTTTGGATAGTGCCCTTTTTTATCCCATTTTTTGAAGAATCAACATTAGAACTTTTTCTTCCTCGGTAAGGTCGGTATGGTTATCGTCTTTTTCTATCTGATCTAACTCTTGCAGATAGGTTTGCAATTTATTTTCTTCATACAATTTAATAATGCCCGGGTGCACATAATACTTGCGGCACACAGTGCGGGTATTTCCGAGCTTCTTACTCACTTCATCCAACACCCCGTTAAGGCCGGCTTTTGTCCCTTCTTCCTGACCCTCGACATTTCGGTTTTTGAATGCCAGCAAAAAGTGCAGGCAGCCAGCCCATGTTCTAAAATCTTTGGCACTAAAAGTTTGATCGGCAATTTCCTGAATGTAGCTGTTGACCATTCCACTGTCTACAGATTTCCTTTGACCTTGCTCATCGTAATATTGAAAAAGTTCTTTGCCCGGTATATCACGGCATTGTTGCACCACAGCAGCAAGTTTTTTATGGGTCAACGTTATATCATGATGGATACTGGTTTTACCTTTAAACGAAAAAGAAATTTCGGAACCCTTAATGTTTACATGTTTGTCCTTCAAAGTGGTAAGACCATGAGAACCATTCATCTTTTCGTAAGTACTATTTCCTATACGGATGTAGGTTCGCTGCATGAGACTTATTACAGCGGCCAGGACTTTTCTTTCATTTAAATCTTTTTGGGCAAGGTCTTTTTCTATGGTTAATCTCAGTTGGGGCAGCGCTTTTCCAAACTCAATCATTTTATGAAATTTGGTTTCATTCCTTAGCACAGTCCACAACGGATGATAACGGTATTGCTTCCTGTTTTTACCATCAACACCTGTTGCTTGTATATGACCATTGTCTTTACTGCAAATCCACACTTCGTTCCAGGCGGGCGGCACAGCCAACTTTCGGATACGGTTTATCACTTCCTTATCTTTTAGCGGCTTTTCGTGCTGGGTATAGCAAAATCCTTTTCCTGATTTCTTGCGCACAATACCCGGCTCCGTATCAGACACATATAAAAGACGAGCTAACCTTGCGGCAGCTTCGTAATCCCTAATGAGTGTTAAATGTTTTTTATGCGAAATCTTAGCCGTACTTGTCATGTTGATTAAAACTTTGTTGTTTATGTTTTTAATAAATAGCTGCAGCACTCAGGCCCTATTCCATGTCATGTTATCTACAACCCGTGATCGGTCTATATCCTTAATGTCAGCTATTGAGGAGAGGAAGCAAGGCCATAGTATTTCATAATTTAAATACTATGCCAATTAAAGGCGGCGTATAAAAAATCGGTTTGGGGAATTTAACCGCTGGGGACTTGAACCTGAGTATTTTTTTACACACAAAAAAACTTGCACAAGCAATTTTTTTTTGGTACGTAAATTTCAATGGTATGAATACCACCACTTCTAAAACACCCGTGTATGAATACGCAAAACCAAATTGGATTTATCACAGATAAAATTCAACAACTGCAAACAGCCATTTTACAAATTCACAGCAACAGCCTGTTAAAGCTACCCACGTCGCTGGTAGAAACCATTCATGTAGATGAACTGGGTTGCATATGGATTTTTGTGAACAAGCCTACACAGTACCTTCACGAGTTTGACCGTAGTTTTCATGTGGCGCTCAACTATTATAGAAAGGGCATGCCTTTCTACCTTAATAGCTACGGCATTGCCCGGGTGGTAATAGATCCGGAGGAGATGAATAACATTCCTGCCGACTTACGCCAGCAAGTATCAGACAATAAGCTACTGATATGTGTACGCATCCTGGAAGCTAACTATTATGAAAAAGAACCTAAAGCGGTTCAAAACATTTTTCAAAAATGCAAACAAACCTTCTCCGACCTATTTGTGGGTACTAATGAATATTATCATTACAAGGAAGAAGACAAAACTTTCTATGCGTAAAAATTTTACCTATGATAATTTTTTTTGCAACTGTTAACCCCCCGCAAAAGAAATGAAGGGAACCTTTGTAGGTTCCCTTTTATTTTGCCTTTGTGAACCCAGTTCAAAAATAACAGGGCATAGCCCAACCATTATGGAAAAAAATGACTGCCGTATTTTTTAAGGAAGTGTGGCATATTTTTCTACTAATAATTTAAAACCTCATTTATGAAAGCAATCTGGACAGGTTCAATAGGATTTGGGTTGGTAAACATCCCTATAAAATTATTCAGCGCTATAGAGAGTAGCAAACTAGACTTTGATATGCTGGATAAAAAAGACCAGTCTAATATTAAGTTTAAGAGGGTAAATGAAAAGACGGGCAAAGAAGTGCTGTGGGAAAACATTATAAAAGGCTACTTGCTAGATGATAAATATGTTTTGTTGGATGACAAAGATTTTGAAAAGGCGAGCCCGGAAAAAACTTCACATGTAGAGATCTTGCAGTTTGTAAAAGAAACAGAAATAGATAGTGTTTTTTTTGAATCCCCGTATTTTGTAAAACCAGAAAAATCGGGCACCAGAGCCTACCAGCTTTTGATGGAGGCATTGGTGAAAACCGGCAAGGCAGGGCTAGGCTCGTTTGTAATGAGAGAGCGGGAGCATGTTTGCCTGATAAAGCCCTACGAGGGTATATTGGTCCTTAACCGCCTGCGGTATGCCGAAGAAGTGAGGAACCCTGCAGACATAAAAACCACTACAGCTAAGCCGAAACCAGCAGAAGTAAAAATGGCTATCAGCCTGATAGATCAGCTGACGGAACCTTTTGATCCTACCGTTTTCAAGGATCTTTACTCAGATAAATTATTGAAAATAATCAGGGCAAAAGCCAAAGGTAAAGCCGTGGCTTATAAGCCGATGAAAATCGTACATTCCAAAACGTCTGATCTTATGGAGCAGCTAAAGGCAAGCCTTGGCAGTAAAAAGAAAAAGGCTTCGTAAGTTAGTTGCCAGTCCTATAAAAATTATGAAGCACAGCGCTTCGATGAACCGTAATTCTGCAAAATGAAAAGCCGTTGTCATTTGGGAATTTACTCTGCAGGTTCGAAAGTAATGGAAAAAGTCGTTCCTTCATTTATAGTAGATGCAACATCTACAACCGCTTTATGCGATTGAATAATGTTTAAAGTGGATGCCAGGCCTAGCCCCATGCCTTTTGGCTTAGAGGTAAAATAGGGTTCAAACAGCTTGCTGATATCCGCTTCGCTAATGCCGTTTCCATTATCGGTTATAGTTACAACGTATCTCGCCCCCCGGTTTCTAACCTCTATTAAAAGCTTGCCATAGTTTTCATCCATCGCCTCAATGGCATTAATGATGATATTTAAGAAAGCAATTTTCAGTTGGGCAATGTCTGCCATCACAAGAGCATCGGTGTCGTGGTAATTTACCTGTAGGGCAATATTTTTCAACGTCACCCTATCTAGCGCAGCTGCCACACTTTCTTCTACTATTTTATTCAGACTTATTTTTTGCAGATCGATGTCAACTGGCTTGGAAGTATCAAGCAACTGTGTAATAAGAGAGCTAATGCGTTTACTGTTCCTTGAAATAATTTCAACCAGGTTTTGAGGACCCTCGGCTATAACATTTGGCCTGAGCTGATCGAGCGATAAATAAATATTGGTTAGGGGGTTTCTTACTTCATGTGCAAGCGTAAGCAACAGCCGCTGTGCTGCATTCAATTTCTCGGTTTGCAAAAAGGCCTTCTCAGATTTTTTTAACAGGGTAATATTATGAACGATGCCCTGGATATAAAATTCTCCCTGCCCGTTTTTCTCCCGGGACACGGTGAGAATGCAATCTATCTTTTCCCGATTTTTAGAAAAAAGCATGATCTCTTTATCTGTAACGGCACCTTTGTCTGCAAGCTCTTTAACAATGTATTTTTGATCTTCTTTGCTAACCAAAAGATCGAACAAGCTCATTTGGTACAACTCATCCCTGGAATATTCAGTAAGCAAGGTAGTACCCTCATTCACTTCTTTAAACACCAGGTTGTCGTCGGCCATAAAAACAGAATCTTTAGATTTTTCAAAAAACATTCTAAACTTCTGCTCATTGGCTTTAAGGGCTTTTAAAAATTCATACCTACCCCTTGCATACCTGATAGAGCGCTCAAGCTTCTCAGGGTTTAGGTCAGATTTTACAAGGTAGTCTACAGCCCCGGCTTGCATGGCCATAATATCTATTTCCTGGTTTCCCATGCCTGTAAGTAAGATAATGGGCTCCTCACAGTTTACTTCAATGGCATGCTTTATAAGATCAAGGCCGGTTTGGGCACCAAGCCTGAAGTCTACAAAGTAAAGATCATACTTCCCGCTGCAAACCAGGCGAGTGGCCTCTTCATACTTACCACACCAATCTATAGAAAATAAATGCCCATTGTTGATGCTTCTGAGGTGTTCCCCGATAATAAAATAATCCTCTTCGTCATCATCAATGATAAGAATATTTAAGGGCTTCTTGTCAGGCATGCTGGTGCTGTTTAATAAAGTCGGGAGAATAGAGACGGTAATTTTTTTCTAAATATATAAAACATTCGGGCAGATTTAAAAATATTATACCCTAAATCTTGAGCCAACTATAGCTATCAGGATTTTACACATTTTCATTATTTTATTTGTAAATATTTCAAGTACTCTGCAGCGATCCTTTAAATTTTGGTCAGCATTTAGTTTAACAGTATCACCCCACCCATTGAGATTATTATTTTACAAAACATGACCAGTCTTTTTAACTACAACCATTTAATTGGCATTAAATTAATAGTAAAATAATATGGCATTAACCGTTTATAAAAATAAGAGATCATTCAATCAAACCCCCGAGCCCACCGGCGGCAAAGCCGAGGAGGATGAATTGAGGTTTGTCATTCAAAAACATGCGGCTTCCCGCCTGCATTACGATTTTAGGCTGGAGATGAAAGCTGTGCTCAAAAGCTGGGCTGTTCCCAAAGGCCCGTCGTTAAACCCGGCAGATAAACGCTTGGCGATGATGGTAGAAGACCACCCCTATGATTATAAAAATTTTGAAGGCATTATACCTAAGGGAAACTATGGTGCCGGCACCGTGATTGTGTGGGATGAAGGCACTTATACTGCCTTGGATGTACAAGGAACCAAAACTGAACAGGAGAAGCACTTGCTCAAACAATTAAAAGCAGGCTCCATCAAAATAAAAATGATGGGTACTAAACTGAAAGGAGAGTTTGCTTTGGTAAAAATAAAAAGTGAGGAAGACAATGCCTGGCTGCTAATAAAACACAAAGACAAATATGCTAAAGACACTGATATTACTTTAAAAGATAAATCAGTGCTGTCGGGCAAAACATTAGAAAAAGTGGCCAGTAGCAGCACCGATATTTACGGTAAAAAGGCAGCCACTGAAAAACCTTCTCCATCAAAAAAAGGCGTTAGCATTAAAAGTAATGCGGCCGCTTCCTCAAAAAAAGCCCGTACTAAAACCGATCGCAAAGAAGGAGTAAAAAAGCCCTTCCCAAAAAATGTTCCACCCATGCTGGCCACCCTAATAGACCAACCCTTTCATGAACCTGGCTGGCAATATGAAATTAAATGGGACGGCTATCGTGCAATGGCTTATGTAAACAAAGGCAAAGTGAGCCTGCTTTCCCGCAACAACAAGTCTTTCGATGAAAAATTTTACCCGATTCATGAGGAACTTAAAAGTTGGCAGTTAGATGCTGTAGTAGATGGGGAAGTAGTAGTGTTAAAAAATGATGGACTGGCAAGCTTTGGCGCTCTGCAAAACTGGAGAAGCGAGGCAGATGGCGAGCTGGTCTTTTATGTTTTTGATATGGTATGGCTGAATGGGATGAACCTAATGAATGAAACGCTTGAAAAACGTCGCAATATTCTCAGGGATGCCTTACCCTTTTCTGACAGCATTCGCCTGAGCGAAAGCTTTGATACTACTGCCGCAGCGTTTTTGGCCACAGCAGCAGAAATGAATATGGAAGGCATTATGGTAAAAAAGGCTGACAGTGTTTACAGCCCTGGTGGCCGAAGCAGGGCATGGTTGAAAATAAAAGCCCAAAAAAGACACGAAGTGGTAATTGGAGGCTTTACTGTAAATGAAGGATCGGCCAAACCTTTTAGCTCCTTACTGGTAGGTGTACACGAAAACGGGCAGCTGCGTTACATTGGCAAAATTGGCACCGGTTTTTCTGATAAGCTGCAAAAAGAGATGTTAGCCAAAATGAAACCTTTGCAGGTGAAAAAATCACCGTTTAGTACCGTCCCAGATGTAGACAAACCTTCCCGCTTTAGACCCAACCCGCCTAAGGCAACTGTTACCTGGTTAAAGCCAACCCTGGTGTGTGAAGTGAGTTATGCGGAACTTACCGATGACGGCGTTATGCGACACCCCTCTTTTGAAGGCATGCGGGAAGATAAGAAAGCCAGTGACGTGGTTAGAGAAACTGCTGTGCCAGTAGAAAAAGTATTGGCAGTAGAAAAAGATAAAGCTCTTAAAAAGGCAGCCAAAAAAAAGACAGCCAGCAGGCAAATTGTAAAACCTTTAAAAAGAAAAGAAAGAAAAACCCTGCTTAATCCTACTGATGAGACCCAGGTTAGAAATGTAAGCGGACACGAACTCAAATTTTCCAACCTCGGCAAAATTTATTGGCCAAAGGAAAAGTATACCAAGCGAGATATGCTCAACTATTACTACCAGGTGGCACCCTACATTTTACCGTATTTAAAAGACAGGCCACAGTCTTTAAACCGCTACCCTAACGGCATTGCCGGTGAGAGTTTTTATCAAAAAGATGTTACGGGCAAAGTGCCGGACTGGATAGTTTTGTCGCCTTACAACACAGGTGATGGCATCAATAAGAATTTTATGGTGCCGCAAGACGACGCCAGTATTTTATACATGGCTAACCTCGGAGCCATTGAAATGAACCCCTGGAATAGCACGATACATAAACCCGACAATCCGGACTGGTGCCTTATTGATCTGGACCCTTCCGAAAAAAATAATTTTAACCAGGTGATAGAAACTGCACAGGTCACCAAAGCAGTGTTGGATGATTTTGGGATAGAGGGTTATGCTAAAACTTCTGGTTCTACTGGTATACATATTTACATTCCGCTGGGTGCCAAATATTCTTACGATGAATGCCAGCTTTTTGCAAAGTTGATTGCCACCAGGGTACAGGAAGAACTTCCTGCTTTTACCAGCCTGGAGCGTATGATTAAAAACCGAAAAGGGAAACTATACATCGATTATTTGCAAAACCGGCCCAAGGCTACATTAGCAGCACCCTACTCTTTAAGGCCTAAACCGGGAGCCACCGTATCTATGCCACTACACTGGCACGAGGTGAAACCAGGCCTGCAAATGAAAGACTTTACCATAAACAATACCTTGGAAAGAATTGCCAGCATGGGTGATCTTTTTAAACCAGTGCTGGGTAAGGGTATCGATTTAAAAAAATTGCTAAAGAAGATCGAGGGATAGAAGTCTGGCCCTTGTAAAAGCAAGAAGAAGAAAGCTTGCAATGCCACACAGTTTATAGCTAGGGGAGAAAGAAAAAGTGCATCAAACAATCTGGGCTCATGAATCCTTGTTTTTCCGCCAGATGCGTTTTCATGTAATGTATCTTTTGAGAAAACTTCGTTTTCCATCCACAGGGAATCGCCTTTACCTGTTTATCACTTCCATATCTTCTAAAGCATAGTTGCCTGTAGATAAGGTGCAATTAAATCCTTCGCAGTAACTAAAGAGTTCTGCCACCGGAAGGGTGGTAATTTTGAATTTTTTTACCGGGAGTTTATTTACCATCACGGTGGTATTCTCCTGCCGTGTTTTATCTACAGCATACACCGTTATCACCGTTTCATCCCCTACATACACCCTGATAGCCAGGGCTTCAAAACGGTCCCTGTTGTAATCAGCAATATGCTTCACACAAAAATCATCCAGTGTTTGGTTATTGGCCATTTTTACAGACATCTCGCCTGCGATGGCTTCACGGGTAAAATTAAGTTCATGTTCCATACTCGGCATATTTAAACTTAAAACAGCATTTTCTATACCCTTGGGTGCATCAGGTCGTCAAGATCTTTTTCGCTATCTATGGGAGGCGGCACCGGGGCTTGCTCATGCACGATAGTATCCAAATCCGTTTCTGTTTCTACAACTATCTCTGTTTCTATCGCTGTCTTTTCGTGCACCAAGCTGTCGATGTCTTTTTCGGTAGCGCTAATGGGTACTTCCGGGTCAGGTGATAAACCGGGAGCGGGTGCCGCATCGGCTTCAGCTAATTTAATCTCTACTTGCTCTTCTGGTTTCTTCTCATCCATGTGTGTTGATTTTTAATTACCTAATATTTTCCTCTTCGTCATCTTCGTTGTCTGGCAAATCTTCCGTCCAGTCTTCTTCGGGCAAGTTGCTCTCATCTGTCAACCTATCTGTTTCCACAGCATTGAGTGCAGCCGCTTCGTTTTCGGGGTCGTCGCCCAGCATGGCTAGCTCCTCTGCACTAATACCTTCCTCTTCATATGTTGCATCATCTGTGTCCAGAATGTCGTCGCCATCTGTAGCGGCAGAAAAATCCATGCTATCATGCTTCAAGTCGGGTTTAATGTCTTCTTCGTTGTGCTTTTTTTCCATGCTCATGTTGTATTCAATTAAAAATGCCTATGAAAATTGTTTATCAGTAAGAAAATTCCTTATTGAATCTTAAAGAATTGAGCATTCTCAACTTCACAAAACCAGCCCTTATACTGTTGTATTGAAAGATCATAAGGTCTTTCAGTTTTGCGAAGCTCAAAAATTCCTTCAACGCATCGGTGTATAGCTTAAGGAACAGGTATTCACTTTTGTCGCAGATATGGAGCAGTTCGTTGTTCCTGGTCTGTGGAGTTATTTCAGGAAATTCGTTGTCTGTAAAAAGTGCATATTCGGTGGGCGTTAAAGTTACCCCGAAGTGTTTTGCCTGGCAATGCAGATCCTGAGCAAACTGTTTGTTTTCTTCAGAAAGTGAAATGAACGCTTGCTTTAGATTTTTATCTTCCAGGTCATCTGCAATCATTTCAAAATCTTTGGCCACCTGGTGCAGGTAAGATATAAGAAACACGATTTTTTTTTCGGCCATCACAGACACCGCTGGCGCTTCTGTGGCTGCTGGCGTTGTTGCAATCACTTCCCCTTTTTTTGCCAGCTCAAATTGGTGTAAAGATGTATGAATACTCTGCAATTGCAGGTGGAGCACTGTCTTTATAGGTTCTGGCATTTGATCGTCTGCTAAAATACTTTCGTAGTAGTTGCTGGTAAATTTTTCACCAATTACGCAGCAGGTTTTCACTGCATCCTTATCACGGCTTTTCAACTGGTAACTCATATCCTTCCAGGTTCGATGTAACAAACTCAAAAACCCATCTGCCGTGTAAGTATGAGCACCCATACTTTTGATGATCTTCTTTATTTCCCGGGCAAAGTCTTTGCGCTGGTATGAAAGCCGTTCAAAAAAATTTTCCAGTTCTTTGTTTCGGGCATGGGCCGCAGCGGTAAGGTATCCATCGCTGGAGTCATTCAGTATAGCTGTTAGATGGTTAAGCTTTTCAACCATGAGTGATTGTTGAATTTGCATATGGCTTTTTGTTAGATAATAAAAACAGCAATTTATATACCACACAAAAGGCAAATGCGTGCACGAGGCAATCGTGTAATGAATAATTTAAAAATTAAAACTTGTAGAAATTAATACCCTTTTGATTGTGTTGCAGCCTTAAGCAAATCCCCAAAACGGGCACGACTATATCACGCTTTTTTATCATCTATGTCGGCCGCGGCAGGGCGAATAGCAAACGGGGGTATTTCCTTTTTTTCTTCCTTCAAAATATAAACTGCATTCTCGTGGGGCTTGATGCCTTTACCCCGTTGCAGGGCATACACTTTGGTGAACTCCGCCCCAAAATAGAGAATTACGGAGGTGTAATAAACCCATAGCAATACAATTACCAGCGA
>JBKJKD010000159.1:0-27572 GCA_046597635.1 Ferruginibacter sp.
AACTAATCAACTAATCAACTAATCAACTAATCAACTAATCAACTAATCAACTAATCAACTAATCAACTAATCAACTAATCAACTTTGTTAGAAATATTCACCGTAGCCGGTTTGGCAACTTTTGAAGTATACGCAGCTATACCAGCCGGCTTTGCCTTTGGCTTACACCCTGGAGCCATCTTTACTGCTTCTACGCTGGGTGGCTTAATCGGTGTTTTTGTGGCCGCTTTCTTAGGAGATAAAATTCGTGCATTCTTTCACCGCAATAGACCCGTAAAAGAAGAAAAACCAAAAACCGGTTTGGTGTATCGCATCTGGAATAAGTATGGCATCATAGGCCTTGGATTTTTGGGTACCATGACGGTAGGAGCTCCCATCAGCCTGGCAGTGGGTGTAGGTTTTAATGCCCCGTTAAAAAAATTGATTACCTGGTGTTGTGTAGGTGTGCTGGTGAGGTGCGCAATTTTTACCAGCATCGGGCACTATGGCCTTCAATTATTTTAGTAAACCAACTCGAGTCGTTCAGCTGAATGAATTATAGTTACAACCTCAGCAATCCAACCTTCCACATCGTATTCATCGGCTTGTTATCCCAAAAGAGTTCAAAGTCATCTAAGTCAGTGGTTGCTTCATAATCTTCCATCAATTCCTTCACGGTATAGGTCTTCGGATTTTTAATGCTGATCTTTTCAAGCGTCGGTACCAGCCAGTCTGCCTGTGTTTTTAAAATCTGCACTTGCTGCGTAGCAGTTTTAGTAATTAAAGTAAGGGTCGCCATTTCTCTTTGCATGCCCTTTTTAGACTGGGTAAAATATTCAACCGTGGGTTGCTTGCCAAGCCATACAACTTTTGCCGTTGCTTTAAAGCTCAGCTCATCGGCATTGTTCAATGCATCTTCAATATAATTTGGCGACACCGTAGTTTTGGGTATTTTAAAATCAAACCATTTGTGTAAAGGATCTTCTAAGCCTAAGTGATGCATGTAATTAAAAAGCGACTTTTTCAAACCAAAACTAAAACTATCGTGGTCGGCACCGGTGGGGTCATGGTGCACAATATCGTTGTTGGCAAATGTGCCGATTGCTTCTGTTTCTTTTACCACTTTATATTTTTCGGGATTTAGCCCCACTGGGCTGTGCGCCGTCATGGCAAATTGGTGCCAAAACGCAGACTGCAACACCCCTGCTTTAAATAGCTGCCGCACCATTTCCAACGAATCAATGGTTTCCTGTGCAGTCTGTGTAGGAAAGCCATACATGAGGTAAGCATGTACCATAATGCCAGCTTCCGTAAAATGCCTGTTCACCCTAGCTACTTGCGAAACAGTAATTCCTTTATCTATCAAAACAAGTAAGCGATCTGATGCAACTTCAAGGCCACCACTCACTGCTATGCAACCAGAAGCCTTTAGCAAAACACAAAGATCCCGGGTAAAACTCTTTTCAAAACGAATGTTGGCCCACCAACTCACCACCAGTTTTCTCCTTAATATTTCCAACGCCAGGGCCCGCATCAGTGCAGGCGGTGCAGCTTCATCTACAAAATGAAAACCATTCTCGCCCGTTTGGGCAATCATTTCTTCTATACGGTCGCACAAAACAGCGGCTGCTACCGGCTCGTAAAGCCTTATATAATCTAAAGAGATATCACAAAATGTGCACTTACCCCAATAGCAGCCATGCGCCATGGTAAGTTTGTTCCAGCGCCCATCACTCCATAACCGGTGCATCGGATTCACCACTTCAATGGCAGAAATATACTTATCCAACAAAAGGTCACTGTAATCTGGTGTACCTACTTCGCCCTGCCGGTAGTCTTTGGTTCCTTTATTATTGATGTAGGTTACAACCCCATTTACCAAAGTAAATGTGCGTTTTAACTGTTCCAGATTTTTTTGTCCATCTACAAAATTTACGAGGTTCTCTATGGGAGCTTCGCCATCATCCAGGGTTATAAAGTCGTAAAATTCAAACACCCGGGCGTCGGAGAGCGAACGCAATTCTGTATTGGCAAAGCCACCGCCCATAGCAACTTTTACGGCTGGGTAGTGTTGCTTTATCCATTGCCCGCAGCGGAGCGAAGTGTACAGATTTCCCGGAAAGGGAACAGACAGGGCAACCATTTTTGGTTGAACTTGCTGCATTCTATCCTTTAAAATTTGAATAAGCAATTCATCTATATAGGTAAACGGTTGTTGCAAGGCCTCATACAACTCGTCGAAACTATTGGCGCTGCGCCCCAGTCGTTCTGCATATCTGCTAAAACCAAAATGCTCATCTACCGTCTCCATAATCAGGTCAGACAGATCTTCCAGATACATGGTGCCAAGGTGCTTTGCCTTGTCTAAAACTCCCATGCTTCCAAAGGCCCAATCCATATCGTCTATTTGTGCAAAACGAGCGGCTTCCGGCAAAAAAGTTCTCTTACAAATAAGATGCGCCAGCGTAGCATTTCGTCCCTGCAAAAAAAGAATAACGTCATCAATAGTTTCAATATAGTCCTCTTTTAAAGCAAGTATTCGTTTTGCATTGGCCGATAATTCTTTCCCCGTAGCAGCGGCTTGTTCGAATAATTGAGTCAGCCCTTTTTTAGAAAACAAAGCCAGGGTGGTTTCTATACCCAGGTCTGCCTGGAAGCAGGAAATATTTTTAGTATTCAAAAATCCTTTGATATAAGCGGTTGCAGGGTACGGCGTATTGAGCTGGGTAAAGGGAGGAGTTATTAATAAAAGACTTTTGGTCAATGATGATTGTTTAGACTGCAAAAATATCTGTAAAAGCTAAGAATAACTATTCAGTTAGCATTTAAGCCAGGCACTTACTAAAAAAGCCAGGCAACCATGCCTGGCTTTCAATACTGCCATAAAAAACTTTATTCTGTGCGACCGCTTCCAGCATCTATAATCCTTCCAAAGAAAATTGCATTCATCATGAGTTTTGTACCCCCCAACCAAAAGCCACGCAAGTTTATATTTTCCGAAATGTTGATGACCCTCCCGGCTCCCAGCGTATTCACAATAACAGGCGCACTGTTTCTAATGGCAGCGGCGTTTTCTTTACTCACATACCCACTTTGCAAAGGACTGTTACCATAATGAAACGGTGCTGCATAGACGTTTTTAGGTTTATCCATAAAGACCTTGTTTGGCTTAAACATACTCACTGTTTTTGTGTGATAGCCATAAGCTAAGGGATGAGTAAGATCTACATCGGCTCCAAAAATAGACCCATTCATTTGTTGGGCTCCGTCTATTTGTTCCTTTTGCACATAGGGCACGTATCCACTGCTATCTGTGGGCGAACTAATTTTCTTGAATCTTACATTGCTGATACCGTTTTCGGCAGTCCAGTTAATGGCTTCTTCCAACACGATTAATTCTCCTCCTGCCTGCACCCATCCTTTTAATTTGTCTTTGTTCAGTTCACTATAGCTCCCCGAAACCATAATGATCGTATTGTATTTTGAAATATCAATGCGATTGAATTGTGCTATTTCCAGGTGTGTGGCCGGTATATTCATCCGCTGATCCATCAAATGCCATATTTCGCCTGCATCCAGGGCGTTTACACCTGCCCCAACGAACATGGCTACTTTGGGCTGTGTAGTAGTAAGGAATTTGCTGCTTCCAAGATCGCTGCCACTTATTGCTGCACCGGTTTGCATGGCGTAAATAGTGATACCATTATTTTTTGCTACCTTATCAATCAGCTCATAAAGTTTTTCTGCGCCCATAGTTTGCATCGAAACGGGAATAAGAATAGCTCCGTAGTCAAATTTTTTGTTAGCTCCGGCCACAGAAATCTCAAAGCTGTTGCTGGCTACTTTTGTAATTAACCCTGCATTTTGCAATTCGTACAAGGCTCTTGGTGCATAAAACTCATCCCAGGTAAAGAGGTAAGCGTAATTACTTTTACCACCCATTACTTCTCCTGCAGGCATTGCAGCTGTTTCTATTTTTTTTCCAGCTTCTACCAGGGCTACTTCTTTATAAGGTATTCCAAAAGCTAAGGGCATCGTCCAGCTGGAGATATCGTAGAACAAACTATCTGCAAAAACCAGTTGCTTATCAAAGATCGCTTTTACTAAAACCTGCTGTGGTTGATTAAGAGAAACTGCAAATGATTTTCCTTTTTCAAAACTTGCATCGTAGGGGCCACTATACTCATTCACAACAATGTTGTGGCGCAGCATCATTTCTATAAAAAGATTTGTTTTGGTCTTGTCATATTTATCGCCAAAGACATAGGTCTTATTTCCGCCGGATAATGATTGCTTATAGAAATCTCTTTGAAAAGCGAGGAATTCCTTTTTTAATTCCATAGCCCCGTAAATTGTTGAAAGGGCTGTAACAAATTGATTTTTTATAGTAAAGGGAAAGGAAAGAATGCCATTGGCAGTTTCCTGTGCATGGCCACGACTGCTTGCTTGTTCAAACAAAATACCAATGGCGCCATTAATATCCGGGAAAGTGGAACCTTTTCCATAATAGAAATCATCATAGTTTTCTTTGGTGAAATATAATGATCCAATTTCATCGAGATTTTTAGCATGATAGCGGCCAAGCTTTGCCGTTAGCTCCTGATTTTTTGCGGGTGTTAATGGGTTTACTCTGGAGGGCACACCGGGTTGAAAGAAAAAACTTGCGTTGCTTCCTTGTTCATGGTGATCGGTAAGAATATTGGGCCTCCATTCGTGAAAGAGTTTAATTCTATTTTTACTTTCGGGGTGTACTCCCGGCAGCCAGTCACGGTTAAGATCAAACCAATAGTGGTTAAACCGTCCGCCAGGCCATACTTCATTAAACTCCCTGCTATTAGGATCTGTTACCAGGTTTTTACTTTTGTGCTGATTCGCCCAGGTAGAAAACCGCTGCAGGCCGTCTGGGTTAAAGGACGGATCCAGCAGTATGACAACATTGTCTAACAATTCATCTACAGCCTTTCCCTGTGCTGCAGCCAGGTAATAAGCGCTTAGCAAGGCGGCATTACTTCCACTAGGCTCATTACCATGGATAGAATTGCCTATGTAAACTACAATAGGCATTTCGTCAATATTCAAAGCAGCCGATCGGGAGGGGTCAGACAGTTGCAAATGTTGTTGCTTTATTTGTTCCAGTCGCTCATGATTTTTGGGAGAGGTCACGATTAATACAACCTGGGGGCGATTTTCGTAGGTAAGTCCGATAGTTTGCATTTTAATCCGCTGGGGGGCTGCTGCAGCCACAGCTGTCATATAATTTAACAACCTGTCATGAGTTACATGAAATTCGCCTACTTCATGATGAATGATTTGCCTGGGTGTGGGTACCGCTGCACTGTAGGTTACATTTGCAGGTAGGTAATCTGTAAGAGGTTGTGAGCTTGCAGCATAGCACAGGGTGCTAAGAAATAGAGAAATTAATACTGGCTTCATAAGCGTGGGTTCTTTTAATTTTTTGTTATGTATTTAGGATGAAGACTTATTTTATAAATCCTGCCTTAATATTGCACTTGCGTGACCGTTAATGGCACGATTTTTTATTTTATAGTTTATCTTTATGTTGGTGGCCATCGGTGTAAGAAAGGCAACAATGAACAACAAAGAAAAACATAAACGGTTGATGTTATGAAAATAAGTAAAAAGACCCTTTTCAGTTTACTGGCACTTACTGCGGTAGGCGTTGTTATTTACATGTCTCGCAAAGGAAAAGACGAAGATTGCGAGGGTAAGCTTGCCCACATTGCAGACGAAGGTTACGAAACGGCCAACGATATTCTGTATCCCAATCATCCCCGCAAAGAAAAAAATCTTCGCTACGGACCAGTATTGCCCGAGTAATTATTTCTACATTTAGTCAAAAATATCGTTAAGCATTCCTGCCAGGTGCACCCCAGCCTGCAGGAGTTGTTGCTCCATAATACTTTTGTATTTAAAATTATAGGCATAGCCCAGTTTGTCTTCTTTACCTGCCACATCGCTATAGATTTTTTCTGCTATTTGATACGAATTGTAAAACCAAATGCTCATGGGTTCTTGTTGCATGGTCTTGGTTTGGTCTTTTGTTACATAGTTAATGGCAGTTGCATATTCTGTATAACTAAGTTTTTGGAAACTCACCAACACATCGTCCCAAAGCTGGTGCAAGTTGTACGATTCATTAAACCACAAAAGCCTAATCCTGTTGCCACCAAGATCATCTGGACGGCCCACGTGAAGTGGCTGGTGAATATCTCCTACAAGATGGATAAGCATACGCAAGTACAACAGTTTTTCAGCCTGGGGAAGACTTTTATTTTTTAAAGCATTCGCCATAAAATTGATTCTGGTGTATGCGTTGGTTGTAGTGTCTTTTTCAAGGTAGCTAATTACCTCTTGCTGAGACATACCTGCTTTTAAATTAATATAATGCCAGTTAGATAAGTAATTGTAGTTACTATCCGATTTTACAAAATCTGCCCAGTTAGAAGTGATCGCAGGCGATTCGCTGCCCAAAATTCCGGCTATGGCCTTTCTCGCTTTTTTGGTAAGATGCCGGTCTGCTATTTCTCCAACAATACGATGACCTAGAAGGCCCCATGCCATTCCCTGAAAGGGCAGATAGCAAAACAACAGGGCGATGGTGATTTTTTTAAATGCATTCATGCTCATGCTAAGAAATTTTCTGTTTGTATAATAAAATAAAATATTTGCCATTTTAAATCCACCGCAAAACATCTTGCGTATTTTGGTTGCAAAACAACAACTATTGCCTGACACGCAATTTCAGATAAAATATTCAGTAAGATAAATTTGTCTTGCTGAGAACTCGGTTTTTCATAGGATATTGGATTTAAAACGGGACTGGATTTCTATCCTGGTCCCTTTTTTTAATTATACCACTCTTATGAATCTCAGAGTCTAATCAAATTGTATTTCTACACCTGGAACTTCTTTTATAATATCCGATCCATAGTGTTTTGCTGGCGTTCGATAGCCCGGCTGAAAATTTCCTTGCAGCACTTTTTTTAGAATAATTAAAGATGTGTGCATCGTAAGCGTATAACCGTCCGGACCGCAAAGACGGGCTGTTTCAGTAGCACCTGAAGCATCTGTTACTCTCCCCCAGACCATGCTTGTTGCATTTTTTCTTTGGTCGTCTGTTGGACCAGCAGGCAAAGCCTGTATCTTTTTGATGGCAAAGTTTCTAACGAGTGCAGTGCGCAGCAACCAATTGAAAAGACCCTGGGCTTTTAAAATGTAGTACAGTTTTTTAGAAATGCCGGTATAGGTTTCAATATTCGGGATGCCGGTTGTGGTGTAGGCAGTTGATACATCTCCCCACGGAATGCTCATTACAAATATTTTTTTGGAGACCAGGTTTTTTCCACAATAAAAATCAACCAAAATTCCCTTTGCCCCCAGTGGTACGCTGGTTATTTTTCCATCTATCCTTACCAGGCCAGCTTGGCCCAGGTTGCCAACCATGGTAGTAGCCGTACCATGAGACAAACCACCCCCAGTGCTGGCAAAAGCCAGCTGAAGTTTTGTTGCCTCTGGCATTTTATTTTTGAGGATGAGCGCAATACAATCTGTAGGTACTACATCAAACCCTACACCGGGCATGATCATGATGCCAGCCGCAACTGCCTGCTGATGGTAATTCTTCAGCATCTCAAATACTGGAATTGCTCCATTGACGTCCAGGTAATGTGTGCCAGTTTTTATACAGGCTTCCGCCATTTGCTTTGCAGTGTATTCAAAGGGCCCTGCAGCATGGAGCACAACCTTTACTTCGTTTAACGCATTGAGTAGGCCCTTTTCATCATCCAGGTCTATAACTTTAAATGGTAGGTTCAACTCTTTCGCCATTGCCTCCAATGGTGCAGGGCTCCTTCCTGCAAGGATTGGTTTCAAACCATACAAATTTGCAAATCTGGCTATGAGCCTACCGGTATAACCATTGGCACCATAAAGTAAAAATTCATCGTTCTTCATAATACTTCTCAGGTTCTGCAATTTACAAACCTTCAGCTGGTCTTACTTTACTGCAAGGCCATCTGCCTTCCATTGTTTAAAAACATTAATTGTACTGTCAGAAAGCCTGGCTCTTTTAAATGGCATAAACCCTTTATCCCCTGGGTGTTTTTCAATACGTGCAATTATCTCATCTATTTTTGCCTTGGCAACCTCCGCATTATCCAACGGTAATTTATTGCCTCCTTTTGATGGAAAATGGCAAGGACTACAATTTGCCACAAGCAACTGCTCTACATTTGCCTCGTAGTTTATAGGAGGGGTAGGGGCAATTGCTTTTTTGGAAGCACTACAATTGGCAAAAGAAACAACAAGGCAACTTATAAGCAAAGCAAACAATATTGTTTTCATAAATAAAAGTTTAGTGATGTGCTTACAAAGTAGTGAATAAAGTTTTGCATCTTTCATTTAAAGGCATGCTTTTAGTAACATTAATTTGAATAGCAAATTACCCCGTAGCCTACTACACTCGTAAAATTGAGGAATCACTGTTAAAGGAATATTTATATGAAACTACTGTACATCATCAGGCATGCAAAAAGCAGCTGGGGCGATTTTACCCAGCCAGATTTTGAGAGACCTTTAAACGAACGTGGAAAGAAGGATGCTCCTGCAATGGCCAAACGCCTACTTGATGCTGGTGTTACAATTGATAGCTTCATAAGTAGCCCCGCAAAACGGGCACATAAGACTTGCAAACTTTTTTGTGAGGCCTTTGGGCGAAAAGAGGATGATATTAAATTGGTGGCCGAATTGTACCACGCTCCTTCGCCTGTATTTTATGAAGTGGTTGGTGCCATCCCAGACAAATACAGCAGCGCCGCCATTTTTTCTCACAACCCTGGCATTACAGATTTTGTGAATAGCTTTGATTTAAATGTGAACATTGACAACATGCCTACCTGTTCCATTTTTGGTGTGCGCATTGCTGCCGATAGCTGGAAGGATTTTGCAGCAACTAAAAAGGATCACTTGCTTTTTTACTTCCCAAAGCAAGTATAGTTTTTTATGCGACCTAAGCTCTTAGCCGGTATTGCTTTTTCTGTTGCTCAAATAAACTCCTAGAAATATACAGGCGGCTGCTGCCATTTTGGTAAGGGTTAAACTTTCGTTTAAGAAGAAAACTGCAATGGCTGCTGCAAACAAAGGCTGAGAATAAATGTAAGTTCCAGCCAACCCTGCTCCTAAAATTTTGATGCCATAAACATTGAAAACATAAGCCAGAAAAGTACCTGTTATTACCACCAGCCCAAGATTCAACCAGGCTTGCGCCGTGAAATTTTGCCAGAACATTTCATTAAATTCCTTCCAACAAAAAGGGAGCATCATAAAAAAGCCCATCGTAAATATTACCCTTATTATTACTATTGCATTGTATGTTTTCATCAAAGGCTTAACTAGTATAAAGTATACGGTGTATGATATGGCATTGAGAATAATGAGTATATCGCCCAGCACTACATTTTTTGCTATACCGCTTCTTTCCCTGGAGGTTACCAATATTAGCGCCCCCGTGATACCCAAAAAAAGCCCCACTATTTTTAAGCGTGTCAACCGCTCTTTTAAAATCCACGCAGCAAATATGGTGATGAGTATGGGTGTAGTAAGCATCAACAAAGATGCATGTATAGAATAAGTGAGCGATAGGCCTTTTACGAATAACAATTGGTTGATGGCGATACCTGTAATGGCGCACATCAAAAGTCTTCCGACATCTTTTTTAAGAATAAAAGACTTTTGAGGTTTAAAAATAAATAATACCCAAAGTAACAATGCTGTAATAGCCACCCTTATGATGTTGATAGCAAAGGGCTGTGCGAAACCACCGTTCACAAGGTATTTAATGGCCGTGAAGTTGATCGCAAAAAATATATTGGTACTCAAAAACGCCAGGTGAGCCTTAGTGGTAGGTTTCAATCAATAAGAGTTTTAACAATGTAAAGGTCGGTAGGAATATTAAAAAAACCGCCCTTAGAAAAAGGCGGTTTTAATACTTACTAATCCAACTGAAAAATATGCACGAACAAATGGTTTAACCCATGTTCTCTTTTATTTTTTCCCTTATTTTAACTTCAATCTCTGTAGCAAGTTCAGGATTATCCTGTAGCAATTTTTTAACGCCCTCACGACCCTGACCAAGTTTATCGTTGTTGTAACTGAACCAGCTACCACTCTTTTGAACAATACCAAGCTCAACACCCATGTCTATTATTTCTCCTACTTTAGAGATGCCTTCGCCGTAAATGATATCAAACTCCGCTTGCCTGAACGGCGGCGCCACTTTGTTTTTAACCACTTTTACTTTGATGTGATTACCTATCACTTCGTCACCATCTTTAATTTGTGCCTGGCGGCGAATATCCAACCTCACAGAAGAATAAAATTTCAACGCATTACCGCCCGTGGTGGTTTCCGGGTTACCAAACATTACTCCAATCTTTTCTCTAAGCTGGTTAATGAATATGCAGCAACTTCCTGTTTTTGAAATGGTAGCAGTTAATTTCCTCAGCGCCTGGCTCATCAATCTTGCCTGCAGCCCCATTTTGCTATCACCCATCTCACCTTCGAGTTCACTCTTGGGAACCAATGCCGCTACTGAATCTATCACAACTACATCCAGCGCTCCCGAAAGTATCAACCGATCGGCAATTTCAAGGGCCTGCTCTCCATAATCTGGCTGAGAAATTAAAAGGTTGTCAATATCGACGCCTAACTTCTGTGCGTAAATACTATCAAAGGCATGCTCTGCATCAATGAAGGCACACATACCACCCTTTTTTTGTGCTTCTGCAATAATGTGTATGGCCAAAGTGGTTTTACCGGAAGATTCAGGACCATATATTTCTACAACACGGCCCTTAGGCAAGCCGCCTATACCCAATGCCACGTCTAACCCAATGGATCCTGTTGAAATTACTTCTTGTTCTTCTACCCCCTTATCACTCATCATCATTACCGATCCTTTCCCAAAATCCTTATCAATTTTATCCATGGTAAGTTTAAGGGCCTTTAATTTTTCTGCGTTGCTCATGTTTTTAAGTTTAGTTGATGTATCTGAATTTGCTTTGTAAAATTAAGTGGAAGCAAATGTATAGTATAAATTTAAATAAACTAATTATTTTAGTTTTAATTTAGTAATAAATTTAGTTTTTTAGCAAATCGCAAAAAAAACCCATCCCGGAAATTCGGAACGGGGAAGTGTTCAAGCATGAGAAAAAAAAACTAAGGTTTTCAGAGCTGGTTTTTAACCAGGTACGTAAACGGGCCCTTTTTTGTAATTCGTTTGAGGGGGATGATGTAACAAAGAGACCATTGTTTTTTAAATCTACCTATACCCTAAAGAGGTTATTTTTCCAAGTTGAAATACTAAAAAGGGCTAAAAAGGAAAAATTTTATCGAGGGAAAACCCAGCCTATCATTATCCGGGTACAACCATTTTCGAGCTTTAATATTTTTTGTTAGGTTCCAATGATGGCACATCATGTTTTGACACTTCACCTAATATTAACCTAAACGCATAAAAATAAAACGGCTTTACACTTATATTTGCACTAATTAAAATGAATAAAAATAAGACAACATATTATTTCTTTCACAAGGCATCAGCGGTTTTTATGATACTTGCGCTTTTGTGGCTCACCGTTAGTACGCCATTTGTATGCGCATTCAAGGAGGAAATGGCTAAACAGGCGAAGATGGAAAACACTCAGCCCGATTTGGCGCTGGAAGAAGATAATTCCAACCCTCTAGGTAACAACACAGAAGAAAAAACAGCTTCTACCCCTACCTCTATTACAGAAGAATACATTCACCACGCTGAATCAATTCATTTTTTCCTGAGCCAAAGTGCAAAGCATTACCAGCTTACCAATGCTGAAATTTACACAGCTTTTCACGGCGAACTCCTGGTTCCTCCGCCGAACGCCGCTTAATTTCAAATTTACTTCCCTTCAAGGCAGGCCTTTATTAAGGCCAAATATTTCTATACAGCGATGCTATCATTTATGATGGCACAATAAATTATTCACTTCAATGATAAAACATTCCAAGGAATACCTGGAAGGCCTTACGCCTTACCAAGGTTACGAGTTACTAGTAGAAGGCAACAAAAGATTCATCAGCAATCTTAATGTAGACCACGACCATCTGGAACTAATCAACCTTACAAGGGAGGGCCAGCACCCCTTTGCGGTGGTATTAAGTTGCATGGACTCCCGCACTTCTGTGGAGTTACTTTTTGACCAAGGCCTGGGCGACCTTTTCAGCATCAGGATTGCAGGAAATATAGTGAACAACGACATACTAGCCAGTATTGAATATGCGGTAAAGTATGTAGGTTCAAAAGTATTAATGGTTTTGGGCCACACAGAATGTGGCGCTATCAAGAGCGCCAAGGCCGGTGTAAAAGATGGCCATCTTACAGAGCTACTTGGCAGGATCAAACCTTCCATTAGCAAATCTTTATTAAACGGCAGTAAGGACTATTTATTCAATGACCATGTAGCCTACGCCAATGTTGAAAACAGCCTCGAAGAAATCCTGTCTGGCAGCGATATTGTAAAAACCATGTTTGAAGCCGGACAAATAGGCATCATTGGCGGCGTATACAATATTGAAGATGGCAGGGTAGATTTCTTTAAAAATCTCACAGGCAAGAAGAAAGAAGCGCTCGAATTATTAAACACATAAAAGTTAAACATTAAAATGAACTTAAGTAATAAATATTTTAAGTCAGATATGTTATCTGGCATGGTCGTTTTCTTAGTTGCGCTGCCTCTTTGCCTGGGCATAGCTATTGCCAGCGGTGCCCCACCATTTGCCGGTATTATTTGCGGTGTTATAGCAGGTATTGTAGTGGGTTATCTTAGCGGCTCCAATGTGAGTGTATCAGGCCCGGCAGCGGGACTTATCGCCATTTTATTAGTAGCCATTACCGACCTGGGATATGAAACTTTTCTTGCGGCAGTAGTTATAGCAGGCATCATACAGCTATCGCTTGGTCTATTAAAGGCGGGAACCATCTCTTCGTTTTTTCCCACGAGTGTAATAGAAGGTATGCTTGTGGCAATTGGAATCATTATCATAAAGAAAGAGATTCCGCATGCAATTGGCTACGACAAAGCACATGAGGGCGACTGGTTTGCCCTGGAAAGCGGTTCGGAATCAGGCTTTTTTACGGAAATAATTAACTCCATTAACTATGCTCACATGGGAGCCATCCTCATCACCATGGTCTCTATTGGTATTCTAATTGCGTTTAACAAAATTGCGTTTCTTAAAAAAATAAAAGCAATACCTGGGGCGCTCATTGTTGTAATAGTTGGTATCGCCCTCAACGAGGTCTTTATGGCAACCGGTTCCAAACTTGCTGTTTCGCAAGACCATTTAGTAACCTTGCCTACGGCTTCTTCTATCCAAGAATTTTTCGGGCAATTTACTACGCCAAATTTTGCTGGCTTTGCAAATATAAAAGTTTGGATTGTGGGTCTTACCATTGCTATTGTAGCAAGCATTGAGACATTATTATGTCTGGAGGCAGGAGACAAGATGGATCCGCTAAAAAGATTTTCCAGCGCCAACAGAGAATTAAAAGCGCAGGGTATAGGTAATATTCTTTCAGGCTTAATTGGCGGTTTACCCATGACGTCTGTAATTGTAAGAACTTCTGCCAATGTAAATGCTGGTGCAAGAACAAGGCTATCCGCCATGGCTCACGGAATATTCCTATTGCTGGCAGTAGTTGCTATTCCCACCATTCTCAATAAAATTCCCATGGCATGCCTTGCGGCAATTTTAATTATGATTGGCTTAAGGCTTGCAAGCCCAAAATTGTTTGTACACATGTGGCACACTGGCAAGCACCAGTTTATTCCTTTTATTGTTACAGTAGTGGCTGTCGTATTTACTGACCTTTTAAAAGGTGTTGGTATTGGCTTGGTTGTGAGCATTTTCTTTATTTTGAGAGGAAACATGAAACTTGCCTACTTCTTTAAAAAAGACAAACATCATGAAGGCGAAACTATTCGCATAGATCTGGCACAAGAAGTTTCTTTCTTAAACAAAGCCGCCATCAAACAAACGCTGGCTCATCTGCCAGAGAATAGCAAGTTGATTATTGATGCCGCTAATACGGTTTATATAGACTATGATGTGCTTGAGTTAATAAGAGACTTTCTAAACTTTGGTTCCAAAGACAAGAATATAAATGTTACCCTGTTGAACTTTAAAAAAGCTTATCAAATGGAAGACGCAGTACATGTTCATTCTGAAAAAGCTAAAGTAACAGAAGATGAATTATTACTAACTGCCGATCCTGTATGAATTTCCCAACGTAAGTAGCCTGCCTGAAATTCGGCTAATGAAACCCCTAGCTGCTCAAATGTAGCCAGGGGCTACTTCTTAAACATACCAAATGATTGATTCCTACCAGAAACTAATAACTGGAAATAAAATTTACTCAGAAACAAAATTGCACCAGGATAAAGATTTTTTTAAAAATTTAGCCCTTGGCCAAAAACCTGATTATCTATGGATCGGCTGTAGCGACAGCCGGGTTCCAGCCAATGAAATTACCAAAACTGAAAGCGGCGAAATGTTTGTACATCGCAACATTGCCAACCTGGTGGTGCACACAGATACCAATCTCTTAAGTGTGTTAGAATACGCCGTCAAATTTTTGCAGGTAAAACACATTATTGTGTGTGGCCACTATGGTTGCGGAGGCATTAAAGCTTCCATGACCAATGCTTACCATGGTTTCGTAGATAACTGGCTTCGAAACATAAAAGATGTATACCATGCAAATAGCAAGGAATTAGGTGCTATTGAAAATATTACTGAGAGAGAAAATAGGCTTACCGAACTAAACGTAATAGAGCAAGTGCGTAATTTGGCAAAAACAACTATTGTGCAACAAGCCTGGCACGAGCGGGAATTACACCTGCATGGCTGGGTATATGGGTTAAATGATGGTTTAGTAAACGACTTGAGTGTGATTCACAACTGCCAAGCTGATATCGACGTGGTTTATCGCTTCGACAAACCTCAAAATGAACTTGTTTAATAGAGTATACAAACAGTAGAACACCTCGTATATTCAGATCATCTAAAAAAAACAGCCCATCCAAAACTGAAGGGGCTGTTTTAGGAGTTGCAGGCTTCATTTAAATATTTAATCCACCGCACACGCTGATGGTTTGCCCAGTAATATAGTTACCCATATCAGATGCAAGAAATAGAGCAGTGTTGGCAATATCTTCGGCAGAAGCAAAACGCCCCAGTGGGATACCAGCTTTATATTTGTCGGCAGCTTCTCCCTCCTGCAGGTAGCTGGTCATATCTGTTTCTACAAAACCTGGTGCAATAGCATTGCAGCGAATGTTGCGGCTGCCCAGTTCCTTAGCCACCGATTTTGTAAAACCAATTACTCCAGCCTTACTGGCAGCATAGCTACTTTGGCCGGCATTGCCCATTTCACCTATTACCGAACTCATATTGATGATGGCACCGTCTCTTGCTTTCATCATGGGCTTTATCACCTGCTTAGTCATGTAAAAAACGCTGTTAAGATTTACATTGATCACTTCCTCAAACTGTTCAGGCGTCATCCTTAAAAGCAAATTGTCTTTAGAAATTCCCGCATTGTTTACACAAATTTGTATGGCTCCAAATTCCTTCAACACATCATTTACAAATGCTTCGCATGCGGCAAAATTACCGGCGTTGCTTTGGTATGCTTTCGCCTTTACTCCCATGGCAATAAGCTTATCCTCCAAAGTTTTTGCTTTCTCTGCACTACTATCACTCACATATGTAAATGCAATGTTGGCTCCCTGCTCCGCAAATTTCAAGGCGATAGCTTCGCCTATTCCCCTTGCAGCGCCAGTAACAATAGCTGTTTTCCCTTCCAGTAGTTTCATACTCATATTTTTTATAGAAACAAAAATAATTGAATTAGGTAGTATGGTAACGGTATCCTAATATTTTGTGTTGAAACAGAAAATACTGAATATGAATACGTCAATTCTTCTCTTTTAATTGCTACTGCCCTAAATAAACTTTACGGTCTAAACACTCGCTTGCAGCGCTGTGATTTCTTCTACAAATTTTCGCTCATTAGAGAGGCGGGGAACTTTGTGCTGACCACCCATTTTACCTTTGCTTCGGAGCCACTGGCTGAAAGCCCCTCGAGGAAGCATCCTCACCAAAGGAAGGCGCAGTGCGATATTTTTATATCGTTTGGCTTCATAATCGCTGTTAGTTTCCTTCAGCGCTTTATCTAATTCCAACGTAAAAGCCTCCAAGCTGCTGGGCTCTTTTTCAAATTCAATTAACCATTCATGAGCGCCATTGGTTGTTTCGGTAAAATAAAGTGGTGCTGCCGTATAGTCGCTTACCACGGCGCCTGTTTTTTGAGATGCTTGTGCA
This sequence comes from Ferruginibacter sp., assembly GCA_046597635.1. Taxonomy (GTDB): domain Bacteria; phylum Bacteroidota; class Bacteroidia; order Chitinophagales; family Chitinophagaceae; genus Ferruginibacter. The sequence continues at coordinate 16,420 of JBKJKD010000159.1, forward strand.
ATAGCTTTGTCGCTATTGTCTACAATTACCTCTTCACCAAAAGCATTCATGTAATGTTTTAACCTGCCGGTAACTACAATCCGGTAAGGGTTGATGGAAGTAAAACGAACGGTATCACCCACCAGGTAGCGCCAAAGACCGCCTGTGGTGCTGATGATGATGGCGTAGTTTTGATTTAAAAGCACTTGATTTAATCCCACCGTTTTAGGGGCAGGTTTGCCATATTCTTCGGCTTGCATAAATTCATAAAATATGCCGTGCTCTGTAAACAGCGTCATGCCATCATCTTCAGGCTTCTCCTGGGCCGCAAAAAAACCTTCGCTCGCATTGTAAACCTCGAGGTAGTTGATGGGTGCTCCAATTATCTTTTCAAACTGATCTCGGTATGGAATAAACGAAACACCGCCATTTATATACAGTTCCAGGTTTGGCCATACCTCTTTAATGGTACTGGCATTTTTTATTTCGAGGATGCGCTTAAGCAGGATGAGCGTCCAGGTTGGTACGCCGGCCAATGAAGTAACATTTTCGGTAGCAGTAATCTGTGCCAGCTGTTCTATTTTGTTTTCCCATTCATCCATCAGGGCAATACTGAGTTCTGGTGTACGAAGCCACTGCCCCCAAAATGGGGTATTTTGCATCAACACGGCACTCAGGTCGCCATACTGAATGTCATCGTTCACCTTATTTATTTGGTGTGAACCCCCAATCACCAAGGCTTTTCCGGTGAGTAAATCGCTTCCAGGGAAATTCTTGTAATAGTTACTCAGCACATCCTTATTAGCCTGGTAGTGGTTGTCTTGCAGGCTTTCCTCGCTGATGGGAATAAATTTGCTTTTATCGCTGGTGGTGCCACTGCTTTTGGCAAACCAGTTTACCGGGGTATTCCACAGCACATTCTCCTCTCCCTCCATCATGCGCACTATATAGGGGCGCATATCGTCATACTCCTGTATGGGTACATTTTTTTTAAAATCTTTTAAAGAAAATAGCTTGGTAAAATTGTATTTTTTGCCGAAGACAGTATACTGTGCAGACGTTACCAGGTTTTGCAACACTTCTCTCTGCGCACTCACAGGATGGTTCACCCAGTTATCAATACGCCAAATGCGCATTCGGGCTATCTTAGAAATTAAGGGAGAAAGCAATTTCATTTGCGGAAAGATAGAAAAAACCTGTCTAAGTAAGTACTTAACTTGCTTTTGAGCACCACATTGCAGCACAAAATAATTTTACTGCGGGCTTGTTAATTGCTCGTTGGCGGCCTCAGTGTGCAGGTAGTCTTTGCGTTTCAGTTCAAAGTTTCGGCCGAGGTACAACCTCCTTACCTGCTCATCGTTGGCAAGTTCCTCTGCGGTGCCGTGCTTAAAAATTTTGCCATCTATGAGCAGGTAGGCCCTATCGCAAATAGAAAGCGTTTCATTTACATTATGATCGGTAATTAGAATACCAATGTTTTTAAATTTCAGTTTGGCTACAATGGCTTGTATATCTTCTACGGCAATAGGATCTACGCCAGCAAAGGGTTCATCTAGTAAAATAAATTTGGGATCTACTGCCAAGGCCCGGGCAATTTCTGTTCGGCGCCGCTCACCACCACTAAGGGTATCACCATTGTTTTTGCGCACATGCTGCAGGCGAAACTCGTTAATGAGTGACTCTAGCTTTTCTTTTTGGGCAGGCTTTTTAAGATTGGTCATTTCTAACACAGCCATAATATTATCCTCTACACTCAATTTGCGAAAAACACTTGCTTCCTGCGGTAGATAACCAATACCCATTTGGGCTCGTTTATACATGGGTAGTTTGGTAATGTTCAGGTCGTTTAAAAAAACTTCACCTTCATCGGGTTTGATGAGACCTACTACCTGGTAAAAAGAGGTCGTTTTACCGGCACCGTTAGGACCAAGCAGTCCCACAATTTCTCCCTGGCTCACATTAAACGAAACGTCGTTTACTACCGTACGGCTTCCGTAAATCTTTACTAAGTTCTTTGTTTGTATGATTAAACTCAAGGAATTTTTCTTTTCACAAAAATAAGTGATGTCATCCTAGCTTCATTACATTTAAGGACGGATTACCATAATTTTAAAACAGCTATCTGCAGCTTATCCGTCTAACTGATGAAGCCATTTAGTGGACCGGGATTTTACCGCTTAATAAGTTGCCGGAAAAATAGCCCTATAATAAAAGTAGCAACAGCCACTGTATACTCGTTTTTACATACATTTATATCCGCACTCGAAAGTATAACAAGGATAAGACCACCAACATAAAACAAGGGCCTGAGGCACCTAAACAGGTATACTTGCCCATAATTATCTGTTCAAAGCATACAACAACATTTTTGTAGTAAACCCGTTTTAAATTTCACTTAAAAAACTAACCAGCATGAAAAAACTCGCATTGCTACTCTACGCCGTTATTGGCAGCATGGGCCTGTTTGCCCAGGAAGTTATAGACAACGAAAAAATTGATGGTATATCCCGAAAAAATAATATCATCAAACTCAATTTACCGGCACTCGCCTTTAAAACCATTTCGGTGCAATACGAAAGGGCCATTGCCAAAAAAATGACGGTTGCCGGTACTTTTCGCTATATGCCAGAAGGCAGCATCCCTTTTAAAAGTTCTGTTATTAAATTAGCCGATGATCCTGATTTTGAAAGACAATTAAACAATCTTGAAATAGGGAACATGGCCTTTATACCCGAGGTTCGGTTTTATGTGGGTAAAAAGGGAGCTTTTCACGGCTTTTACCTGGCTCCATTTGCCAGCATAGCCCGTTACTCCACAAAGCTTTTGTTTGAGTTTGATGACAATGGTACCACCGAAACAATACCACTAAGCGGAGATGTGAATGCCTTTACCGGTGGCCTTATGCTGGGTGCACAATGGAAATTGGGCAAAGCTGTCTACCTTGACTGGTGGATTCTAGGGCCAAACTATGGGAAATCTAAGGGTGATATAACCGGTAAAAAATCACTCAGCGCATCAGAACAGCAAGCCCTGAGAGACGAATTAGCCGGGCTGGATATACCCCTCACAGAATTTACCTATAATGTAAACGCAAACGGTGCAACGGTTAATTTTGATGGACCGTGGGCTGGCGTTAGGTCTGGCATTTGCATAGGAATTAATTTTTAAAAGTAAATCACTTCTCAAAGCCCCTTGCCTCTACCAGCAAGGGTTTTTTTATACAGTTAACTTTCTCAACCATTTCACTTCAAAAACGTTGTTCTTCAAAACCAAGGTTTTTTTAATTTAGAGATTATCTTTACCGCTATTTAACTAGATATGAAAGTAATAGAACACATCAACGGCGCTACCAAACCGCTTATCTCTTTCGAGATATTACCCCCCCTAAAAGGCAAAGGAATACAATCGTTGTACAACCACCTGGATCCTCTAATGGAGTTTGATCCTGCCTTTATCAATGTAACCTATCATAGAAGCGAGCACGTATTTAAGAAAAAGGTAGATGGCACTTTTGAAAAAGTGGTGGTGCGTAAAAGACCCGGCACAGAATCAATTTGTGCCTCCATTATGAATAAATACAATGTAGATACGGTACCTCATCTAATTTGTGGCGGGTTTGGCATCAATGAAACCGAGGATGCGCTTATCAATCTAAACTACCTCGGTATAGACAATGTATTGGTATTGCGTGGCGATGCTGCAAAAAATGAAGCAGGTTTTGAACCTGAACCAGGTGGTCATAAATATGCCCTTGACCTGTTGAAACAAGTTACCAATCTAAATGCTGGTGTTTATATTGAAGAGGAACTGAAAAATACAACCAAAACAAAGTTTTGTATAGGGGTGGCCGGTTACCCGGAAAAACATTTTGAGGCACCTAACATGGATAGCGACCTGCAGTACCTTAAACAAAAAGTAGACGCCGGCGCTGATTATATTGTTACCCAAATGTTTTTTGACAACAGCAAGTACTTTGCATTTGTAAATGCTTGCCGGGAGATTGGTATTACGGTTCCTATCATACCAGGACTAAAGCCAATTTACAGCATCAGGCAGCTTACACTGTTGCCAAAAGTATTTCACATCGATCTGCCACTTGCACTTAGCAACGAAATCATAAAATGTAAAACCGATGAAGAGGTAGAGAAGGTGGGCAGCGATTGGTTGCTGGAACAGTCCAGGGATCTCTACAAAGCGGGTGTGCCTGTGCTGCATTACTATACCCTTGGCAGGCCTAATCTTATTGCCGATGTGGTAAAACAACTCGTTTAAAACACAATCACATTCAATATACAAAACAAGGCTTACTGTTACCAGAAGCCTTGTTTTGATTTAGAGCCAATAGTGTATTGCTGAAATGCAACGGCTCAAATAATGATTAATATTAACCCTACCTACCTTCGGGCCTTCGCCACTGATTATTTACATTTATTTACCTTCCCAATGGTATACCAACTGATATACTAAGGATGCGGTATTTATTCTTATCGTCGGCAGTGTTATTGCTCTCGGTACTGCCAATTTTAGTAAGACCCAAACCATAGTTTGCTTTTAGGATGATTTTATCTAAATCGATACCGGCACCAAAGTTTAACCCGAAATCAAATCTTTTCAATTTATCGTAGGCTGCATCTTCCTGGGCAGAAGTGAAAGGATCGTCATCACTAAATTCTATATTTCTTTCAGATGTCGAGGTAAGGGGACCAAATTTAGAATCTAGTTTAGATTTTCCGCCTACACCTATAGCTGCATAAGGCCCTCCGTAAACAAATAGGCCGGTTTTACCTTGTGCAGGAATGTTTACCACGAGGTTTAGTGGCACTTCTACGTAAAGCGGATTAAACTTGGCCTTTATATAATCGCTGCCACCATTAAAAAAGGTTTCGGCTTTAGACCCTTTGCCGGTTAATAATATTCCAGACTCGAGGTCCACAATTTTAGATAATCCAAAGCGACCCATCAATCCTGCATTAAAAGTGGTAAGCATTGCATTGTCCTCCGTACCGCCGCTGCCGGTGCTGGTAATGTTTGCCAAATTGAGGCCGCCCTGAGCGTAAAACAACTGGGCATTAGTAGCCCCTGCAAACGCAGTGGTAATCAATAGTAAGCTAAGTACTTTTTTCATAGTGTTTTTTTAAGTTATACAAATATGTGATCGGGTCCAAAAATTGGATTTTGCCGTCACTGTGAGGCATAAACGCAAAAAACCTGCCATTGGGAAATAGCAGGCTAATTTTTTTAAGATTCCTTCATACTTTCTTACAATAACATTTCCGGAATCATTTTTTCATTGACTTTTACCGGGTACTTTTTCTTGAGCTGTGCAAGCCACTCCCGCTCCAGTTCTAATTGGTATTCGTTGATTACGAGGCCGCGGGCTTCTTCAAAACTACGTTGCTGGTTTGCCTCATACAGGGTCACGTATTTTACAAAAGTGGCGGTGCCATCTACATTGGTTACTATGGCAGTGTAGTTTCCTGCAGTGGGCGTAGTGGCGTAGTTGGTTCCAATGATCTGAGAAATTTCGTAGCGCCCGCTATCAGCCTGCATCGTAGCAGAAGCAGACAGTTCCTCTGCAAGCTCTCTCCAGTTCCTTCCTTTTTTCAAGGCCTTAATACTTTCCTCTGCTACTTTTGCCGTAGTACAATTAAAGATCAACACATCGGCACTGGCAGCCCACTTAAAATTTGAAGTATGAGCATTGTAATATTTCAACAAACCTACACTGTCGTTAATGGCCTTGCCCCATACATTGCGTTCCATTATTTCAAACAACATATTTCCCTCTCTGAACTCCTGCATTTGAAACTTAAACTCAGGATTGTATTCTTCCAGATGCTTTTTATAATAACCGAGTGCAGATACTTCTGTAAACTTATCCCAAAGTTGCTTGTTCGTTTCCCCTTTATACTCGGCCACATTCGTTTTGTATTCTCTCACAAATGCCAACCAATCTGCCCCCGTAAGATCTTCGCTCTTAACCTTTAAAACTTTTTTATTACTGATCGGGAATTTTTTTGTTTGCTCAACACTGGGATTTTTCATAAGGCTGTCTGCAAAGCGAAAAAGATCGTTCTCCTTTATCTGGCTATTTCGGCGAGTATCCAACATAGCCATTGTTTCCCTTATGTATTGTTGTTTCTCGGCATTTACCCTGGAATCTTTAAGTACTTTTTGTTTCAGGTCAAACATAAACGCTTCATCATTCTGGGTAGCGGGCGTTGGCTTTAGGGACAATCTTTTTACAATATGATAGCCATATTCTGTTAAGAAAGGCTTGCTGATGTCTCCATCTGCTTTTAATTTAAAAACTTCATTTTCAAAATTGCCAGCATACTTGCCCGTACCAAATTCAGGCAGCTCACCGCCATTTAAATAAGAAAGTTTATCGTCACTATAAATTTTTGCTGTCGCATTAAAATTGTCTCCATTCATCAACATGCGATAAACTTCATCAGCCTTTTTTTGAGCGTCGGTCTTTGCGTTAGCATCAGCATCTGGGGCAATAGAGATAAGTATCTGGGCAATAGTCCACAAGCCGGTATTGGGGCGTTGCGCTTTAATTTTAAATAAATGCCAGGCATTTTTGCTACGATAAGGTTTGCTTACTTCGCCGTCTTTCAAACTGTAAACGATATTTTCAAACTCGTAAGGAAGCGTAAATGCTGTTACAAAGCCAAAGTCACTTTGCTTTAAAATTTGTGCATTGCCAGCAAGTTTTTGAAAGAGGGCAGCCTCGTTTGTTGCATCATCCTTTAGCGCATTATACAAGGCTGTGATTGCTGCATAGGCTTTGGCAGTATCCGCAGGAGTAGCACTGGCAGGTGCGGGCGCAGAATAGTGAAGTACATACAGGTCTTTTTGTGACCTTTCAAATGCCTCGTTTGTGAGCTTTGCTATCCCTTTTTCATCGCTAAGGTAATTGTCAATTACCTGGTCTCTAAAGTTGATGATGTCATAGGTAATTTGCGCAAGTGTATCCAGCCTCAACTCCTCGGCAGCTTTTACTTTTAATTTAAAATTACTGTAAAGCTCTACATATTCCCGCAGCGATTTTTCTTTATCCGTCACCTGGGTTTTGTTCTTATTGTAGGCCTTTAAAAATTCCTGCTTACTCACTGTGTTGTTGCCATAAGTAATAAATGGTTGCGACCAGGCATTGGTACTTCCAATGGCAATCGCCAGGAACAAGTAACACTTTTTCATCTCGTTTTTATTATTATCAGTTAAAATTGGGGTAGGATAAATTTACTTTTTGTTAGCTTCCCATTTCACCTGCAGCAAGTCGTTTAACTGCTGCGGGGTAAGTTTTTTTCCTACAATTCTTTTTTCTTTATCCAGCAAATATAAAGTAGGGGTTTGGGTAATATCATATAACTGCTTAAAAGAAGGCTTTTGCGCCTCCGTTTCTTCCTTTACCATTTGCAGCGTGTGGTGCACGTGAGCCCAATCATTCAATTGGTTGGTATTGATGAATCTTTTCCAACTCACCGTATCGTATTCCGTCATCACTGCATACATTTTTACATTCTTGGCTTTCCAGTTTTCCCGGTAAAAAGAGTCTAAGCGTGGCAGCTCTTCTTTACAATGCCCGCAATTGGGATCCCAAAAAACTACCACCGTATAATCTGCCTTTACACCATACAACGGTTTAATGGTATTGGCCGTATCCAGCAGCTCAAGGTTGGCTCCCTTTTCTCCCACGAGATTGGACATAAGCATATAAGCCCGGCGGGTGATTACTTCGTTTTGTTTTTCGTTTAACCAGGGCGTTAATCCTTTGCTGTGGTATTTTTCAAAGAGGTGCACAAAAATTGCATCCTGCCCCATGTATTTGGGGTTGATGTATTCATCCGTAAGCCAGTTTAATAAATACTTGTACATCTCGGGGCTGCTGCGTGCAAGCAGCAGTTTATAATCTACATCCTTGATGATGCTATCCGCTTCTTGTGGCATTATCTCCCTGTAATAACGTTGCAGCTTAGCCTGAAAAAAAGGAGTACGCACCACGGCATCATCCATAAAGCTAATGCCATCCCAATAATGTGTTTTGTAATATTGATAATTGTCAATAGTGTCCTGCCTACTGCGCAAGGGCATGCTCAGCATTGCTGGTTCCCGCATGGCATTTAAAATAATGGCCATCAAAGAACCTGGCTTGTTGCTGATGATATCATTTCGGAAATCATTCAGTTCGGCATTGTATTTTTTGTAATTGCTCTCGTGCAATGCGGAGTCCTTTGTTGTAGTTGCCAAGTTATAAGCATCTCGCTCCTGGTTCAGCAGCCGCCCTTGCTTATTTACATATTGCTGATATTGCTGAAATAAAATGTTCTCTGGCGAGCCGGTGACCTGCATGTCTAACAGGGCTGCAGTATCTGCTTTAATGGAGATGATTTGTTCCTTGCCAATTAAAAAATCACTGGTCATTTTTTTACCCGGAAACACAATTGCATAGATACCCGACGGCAAGATGCGCTTACCCTGGAACACTGCCAGCCCGGTTGGGCTTACTGCGGCAGAATCATCTACATTTAAATTGCTACCTGCATGGTGCGTAAGATAGGCAATACCCGATTTGAAATTTGATTGCAAGGTTACTTTAAAAGACTGTGCTACGGCCACCTGGAACAAGCATGCAATAGGAAGGGTAAAAAATAATTTCTTCATAATATGTAAAAACGTAACAAATGTATTTAAAAGTCCGCTTTTATAACTACGCTTAACAAAGCTATAAGAATTGGTATAAGATTCTTAAAACTGAAGCATCTTACCCTTTTCAGCGGTAGATTGATGGTCATAAACATTAATTTTGCCCGGTGAGAAAAAAGAAGAACGTTACAATACTAAAAGATGTTGTTATTACAGATTACGCAGCTGAAGGAAAGGCGCTGGCAAAACTTGATGGCAAAGTAATTTTTATTGCCGGGGCGGTGCCGGGAGATGTTGCGGACATCATGCTTACCAAAAATAAAAAAGACTGGGCCGAAGGAAGAGTGGTTACCATCAGCGAATACTCGGCTGACCGGGTAACGCCTTTTTGCATGCACTTTGGAGTGTGCGGAGGTTGCAAATGGCAGATGCTCCCGTATAACAAACAATTGCAATACAAACAGCAGGAAGCTGAGCAAAATTTAATACGCATCGGCAAAGTGACGGATGCTATTTTTTTACCGATTGCAGGCGCCGCAGATACGGTGTATTATAGAAACAAGCTCGAGTTTACTTTTAGCAACAAACGGTATTTGACAGCCCCCCAACCCCCTGAAGGGGGGATTTTCGAACTCTCCAATGAAACTGTCATCCACAGTAATCCTGAAGGTGGTACCGACAGCGTTTCTAATGAACCAGGCAATTTTTTAAATATTGAAGCGCCAATTCCCCCTTCAGGGGGTCAGGGGGCCCTCGGCTATCATGCACCCCGCATCTTCGACAAGATCATAGATATACAAGAATGTTACCTGATGGACGATGTAAATAACCACATCCGCAATACCATCCGGGACTTTGCCCTACTGCACCAATTTTCTTTTTACGACATCAGGCAGCACACCGGCTGGCTGCGCAACATCATCATCCGCTATTGCAGCACAGGCGAGTTGATGGTAAACCTCTGCCTTAACTATGAAGAAGAAAACGACCGCAAACTTTTGATGGATCATTTGCTAAAGGAAGTGCCTGGCATTACTACACTATTGTACACCATTAATCCGAAATGGAACGACAGTATTTACGACCTCACCCCACAGGTATATTTTGGTAAAGGGTACGTAGTTGAGAAATTAGGAGAATATGAATTCATCATCAGCCCAAAATCTTTTTTTCAAACCAATACCAAACAGGCAGAGCAACTCTATGGCATTACCCAGGATTTTGCAGGCCTCACCGGCAACGAAATTGTGTACGATCTGTACTGTGGTACAGGCAGCATTGGCATTTTTGTGAGCAAACTGGCTAAAAAAATAATTGGGGTAGAGGTGATAGAAGAAGCCATAGAAGATGCTAAAAAGAATGCTGCCCGCAACAATATCAGCCACGCCTTGTTCTTTGCTGGTGATGTTATAAAGATTTGTAATGATGAGTTTTTTGAAACGCATGGCCGGCCTGATGTAGTGATCACCGATCCGCCACGGGTAGGCATGCACGAAAAACTGGTGATAAAACTGTTGCAAATGGAAGCGCCCCGCATTGTGTATGTGAGCTGCAACACGGCTACACAAGCAAGGGATATTTTGTTGCTGAGTGAAAAGTATAGGGTTGAAAAAATTCAACCGGTAGATATGTTCCCTCATACGCATCACATTGAGAGCGTAGCGTTACTTACTTTAAAATAAATATTTTCCCGGTGAATTTTTTGCCTATCGGCAAAACCATCACGCAACCCTAAACTTGAACTATGGCTTTCAACAATAATTATGGTAATCGTTTTCAGAGAACCACACCGGTTGTATTAAACCTTATCATCATAAACGTACTGGTATATTTTGCGCAGATAGCTTTTGGTGGCAGCGCACCGCTAAACAGTGTGAACGATCTTTTTGCCCTCCATCATTATAAGTCTGAAGTTTTTAGACCTTACCAGGTAGTAACGCACATGTTTATGCATGGTGGTCTTTTTCACCTCTTGTTTAACATGTTGGGGCTTTGGATGTTTGGATCAATGGTTGAACGAGCATGGGGGCCGAAGAGGTTTCTGGTTTTCTACTTTATTTGTGGCTTGGTGGCAGCATTGACGCAAATGGGTTCCTACGCTTTTGATTATTGGCAAAATGATCATTCATTGTTAAGTTCCGCTTTAGAGATGCAGTACCAGGACGATATGCGCATAGCCTGCACCGTGGGAGCGTCTGGCGCCATCATGGGTGTGCTGGCTGCTTTTGGATACCTGTTTCCTAATACAGAACTTTTTATAATGCCCATTCCGTTTCCGATAAAAGCAAAGTGGGCGGTGCTGGGCATGATTACCTATGATGTATTTGGAGGTATCTCCAAAGTGCCAGGAGACAATATTGCACATTTTGCGCATGTGGGTGGCGCACTTGCCGGCATTTTACTAATACTTTATTGGAACAAAACAAACAAGCAAACGTTCTATTAAAGGGAACAGCTTATTAAGGCGTAACAGTTGTAATTTTATCTTTCTATAAAGTATCAATATGGGAGAAACAGATCGG
>JBKJKD010000161.1:0-17406 GCA_046597635.1 Ferruginibacter sp.
TGACGCTAATAAAAAAATAGATGAATATGTTTATTTCATTGGCATTGGCATCAACCGTTTTGCAGATGGAAAAAACAACCTTGCGTGGAGCGTTAAAGATATACGGGATCTGTGCCTTCGGTTAAAAGAAAAATATGGCGATGCCTTTAATGCAGATACCCTTTTTGATGAAATGGTGACAGTCGAAAACATCCACGCACTCAAACAAAAATTATTACAAAGCAAGGTGAACGATAAGGTTATCGTAGCTTATTCCGGTCACGGCTTACTGAGCAAAAGTTTTGATTACTACCTTTCCACCTACTCCGTAAACTTTGAAGACCCTGCCGCCAAGGGCCTTGCCTACGAAGCATTAGAAGACCTGTTAAATGGCATACCAGCCCGCAAAAAATTAATGCTGATAGATGCCTGCCACAGCGCCGAAGTAGATAAAGAGGAAATGGAAAAGCTTAAAGCGATGGCTGTTTCCGACACTTCCAAAACGCAGGGTGCCAAAGGAGTAGAACCACTATTTACACAGGGCACCAAAAAATTAGGTATGAAAAACAGTTTTGAACTGATGCAGGAGTTGTTTGTGAATGTGGGCAAAAGCACAGGTGCTACCATTATCTCTGCTGCAGCAGGGACACAGTTTGCACTCGAACGGGGTGATCTTAAAAATGGTGTGTTTACCTATGCCATTTTGGAAGCAATGAAAAATAATTCCTCCATTAAAATAAGCGAGCTGAAAAAAATAGTCGGCCAAAGAGTGGAAGAACTTACAAAGGGATTGCAAAAACCTACGAGTAGAAATGAAACGATTGCGGTAGATTGGGAGGTATGGTAATAAAGTTACAATCACGCAAACATATCAATATGCAGTCTAAATGCATTATCTAATAATTATTAAAGCAAAAAATATGAATAATAACTTTAGCATACAAATAATCGTCCTCGCAATTTGTGTTTTATGTATTACCAGGAGCAATGCACAGGTACAGAAACTCATTCTACCGCAAGGCCACGATTATATTGTAATGAATGTAGACGTTGACACTAAAGGAATGAACCTTTTGTCAGGAGGGAAAGAAGGTGAAGGGTATATATGGGACCTGCGGAGTACTCTACCCTACTATAAAATTACCGGCCACCGGTGGGACATCATGTTTGTCCAGTTTGTAAACGATTCTGTTTTTGTTACCGGTGGAGAAGAAGGTAAACTATTAATTCATAATGTAAATCAACCTTGGGATACAAAAAGCATTGAGCTTCCAGAACGTGCTGTTGTAATGACTGCCGATATTGACCCTTCCCGTAAATTTATTGCCTGTATTATTTTTGATAATTCCGGCGACAATGATTTATATAGCCTGCTTGTAGCAGACCTTTCAAACCAAGACATTCTTTATATGCGGGGAATTGAAAGTGATCTTCTTACTGGCGGAGAATCTTTTCCAATGTTTACTGATATGAAATTTTCACCGGATGGAAAAAATATTGTTAGTACACAAGGATCTCATTTATTCCATTGGCGGAGCCTGGATGCATATCATAAATTTGAGTTCCGGGGTGCTGACATTGAAAACAAAAAAAGATCAGTAAATTTTTATAAGCCCGGTGTAGCACTTACTATAAATTCTGCAGGGATACCTCAGTTATATAACCTGGATGAAGAAGAAACCTCCACTCTCAAAATGACTGACTCTCCTGCAGGTATTATGTTTGAAAACTATCATCCCGAATCCGGTTACTTGGTTCAATTATTCTCCGATTCTATCAGGTTGTATAATGTAAAAACACAAAAGGAGATATACAGAATCTCCACAGGCCAGCACAATACCATCGGATTTAAATCGGTACCAGCACTCAAACTGTTTATTACCTATGATATGGATGGAAAGATACGCACCTGGAATTTTTTAACAGGGCTACCAATTGCTGAATACAAACCACATTCTGGTGATGTGGGTATGCTCTCCTTAAGTAAAAACGAGAACTTACTCATTTCCGGCAACCAGGATAGCAAAGTGAGGTTCTGGGATTTGAAAAACATGGAACTAAGGAATGTATTTACGGCAGGCAGATATGATGGATCCCTGGGAACGGGTCATATACATGGTATAATAGGCATGAGCCATGACGAGGCTTCAGGCCTGATGGCTTGTACAAGCGATAATATTTCGTTGCAGATCATCAATTACAAGACCGGTACCCTTGTTGATTCTTTCCAATTCAGCGATGTGCCCAATCACGTTCAACTGCTCCCCTCCAAAGATCTTCTTTTTGTAAACGGCTATTCAACTGTAGATATTTACCAGCTATCAACGCATAAAAAACTAAAAGAATTTGGAAAGAAATTATACTGGAACAGTAATTCGATGCAATATCTCCCGGAGTCACCCATAAGCCATTTTTCGGTAGACTTAGAGGAAAATACTATTTACATCTCTAATGCAGATGGAAATTATAGCTTGTTGGGCCTTTCTCTGCAAACGCTTGACACGACTATGTATATTGCCGGGGCGCATACCAGGGAGATCACAGCAATAAAGAAAATCCCCTCTAAGAAGTTGATCCTTTCAACCGGTAAAGATGGGGCTATTCATTTGTGGAATTCGAAGGGCTCAACTGAAGTACCTATAGCTACGCTCCATGTAAATGCGATGGTTGAATCAATAGAATACCATCCGGGTAAAAATAAAATCTATGCCATTACAGATGCCAATAAACTTTTGGAAATTTCTATAAAAAACAACAGCCTTTTTCTGACTGATTCTGCAGAGTTGCGAAAAGGGATCAGTCTCGTACTGTCTGCCGAAAGGGACCAGCTATTTGTTGGCAGCGGCGAAAACACGATCAGCATCTGGAACCTTTCACCACTGCAGCATACCGGCAACCTCATCTACATAGACTCTGCAGATTATATTTTCCTGGACACATTCAATAATTACAAAGCAAGTAAACCTGCCCTTAGCAGGGTAGGCATTAAAGAACAGAAGAACATCTTGTCTATGATGCAATTTGATGTAAAATACAATCGTCCCGATAAAGTACTCGAAGCTCTCGGCAATACCGATAGTTCATTAATCAATTCTTATCGTAAAGCATATGAAAAGAGAATAAAAAAGCTGGGCATTGATACCACTGCATTCCGGGATGGTTACAGTGTGCCGGAAGCAGATTTTGAAAACAGGGATACCCTTGAATACGAAATGAAAAATGAAAATCTAACGCTGCGCATTAAAGGAATTGACAATACTTACAAATTAGATCGCTTTAATATCTGGGTTAATGAAGCTCCCGTCTATGGTCAACGGGGTATCAGCCTCCGCAATAAGCATTCAAATAATTTTGACAGCAGCATTACCATAAAACTATCGCAGGGAGAAAATCGCATTGAAACTTCTGTCAGCAATGTGAACGGTACAGAAAGTTACCGGATACCGTTAATAGTAAATTATACGCCAACAATCAAACAAAAAGAAAAAACATATTTTATCGGTATTGGTATTGACCAGTTTGCTGACAGCAAATACAATCTTCAATACAGTGCTAAAGACATCAGGGATCTTTCTAATAAACTAAAAGAGAAATATAAAGAGGATATCATCATTGATACTTTGTTTAATGAAAACGTTACCCTAAGCAATGTGAAAGCACTTAAGAAAAAGTTGCTGCTAACATCAGAGAACGATAAAGTAATGATTGCTTACTCCGGTCACGGCATGCTGAGTAAAGACTATGATTATTATCTTTCTACTTATGCTGTAAATTTTGAAAACCCTGTACCCGATGGCCTGCCCTATGATGAACTGGAAAGTTTATTGGACAGCATTCCCGCCCGCAAAAAACTATTGCTGATTGATGCCTGCCATAGTGGTGAAGTAGATAAAGAAGAACTTGAAAAATTAAAAACTAATATGGCAACAGTAGCTTCTGAAATAAAGGGTGCCAAAGGTGTTACGCCCCTGTTTACTGCAGGCTCAAAAAAACTGGGTATGAAAAACAGTTTTGAACTGATGCAGGAATTGTTTGTGAATGTGGGCAAAAGCACCGGGGCTACTGTTATTTCGGCTGCTGCTGGCACCCAGTTTGCATTGGAACGGGGTGATCTGAAAAATGGTGTGTTTACTTATTCCATATTGGAATTTATGAAAGATCATCCTACAGCTACGCTTTCGCAATTAAAAGAATATGTAAACAAGCGGGTACCAGAATTAACCAAAGGTCTGCAGGTTCCCACCAGCAGAACGGAAACAACAACAGTCAATTGGAATGTATGGTAAAGGCTGATGTTTATTTAGCCAGCAATACAAATTCACTTCCCGGCATATCATCCCCAAAACTACCCAGCAACGGGCCGGAAGGTAATTTTTTTACATACTGAAAAAGATCGCTGCCGGTTAATATTTTTGAAGTTCCTCCTTTAGTTTGTAATGCTTCCAGCAGGCGCAGCGCAAAAGGAGAATGTTTTCCTTTATATCCGTCGGGCACTTCTTTTTTGCCGCCGGAGGAAATGTAGAGCCTTGTTTTCTTTTTCATTTTTTCTGAAAAAAAACTTTCGCTGCTCAGGTCCTTGTATTCATCTGTTTTGCTGCGGGCTTCATTACGGGCCACCCTTTCATCAAAAGTACCACCAAAACATACATCCAATATCATGAGTACCTGCTGTGCCGGCAGTTTATTTATCATACGGCTGAGTTTACTGTATTGAATATAACTATTACGGTATGGATCCTGGGACATTGGCATGGAGTTATGGCAAACAATAAAACCATCATCAAATAATTGATCGTCAAAATCGCCATGGCCGGCAAAATAAATTATGAGTTGATCTGTGGGTTTAAGTAAAGACGCATAGTTTAAAATCTGATAGTACACACTGTCTGCCGTAGGATTATTTAATTGCTTTACATTAAAGCCAAACACATCCCTTAATTCTTTAGTAATATCGGTAGCATCCAATATAGGATTGGCCAGGTCTTTCCAGGTAGGTTTACCCAAATAGTTATCGGTACCTATTACCAATGCATAACGGTTAGAGATAGACGATGAAATAACCGCTTTATCTTTTTTCAATAATTCATTACCCCTTGACTGCATCACTTCATCGGGCAGGTAATATTTAAGATCTTTCACAAAATCTTTTTCAAAGAAAATATCAAAATAGCCGGTGCGGAAAAACTGGCAATTCACTTCGGTTTTATTCAATGCAAATTTTATAGCATCTGCATAAATGCCGCCATTAAAAAGGCCATAAATATTCAGATCAGGATTTAAGTTAGTAAGATAATAATTGATGGGGCCATGCTCTATCGTCACATTCTGGCAGGTAAAATTATCCAGGCCACTGCTTTTGGGAACCAAAAAAATCCTGTTTTTGTTAGACAGGGATGCGATAGTGGGGCTGGTTTCAATCAATGCCTGTATAAATTCTTTTTGAAAATCTTCGGTGCTGCCCGCTTCTGTTATAAACAACTGGTTGTTGGCAGGTATCAATTGAAACAAGTCCTTTAATTGCTTTAGTGCAATGCCATTTTTTAGTATTTCTGCAGCATCTGTAATATTATTTAATCCATAAGGAATAAAATAGGTAACCTGCTTGCCGCTGCTGTCTTTTAATGGCTTGCAATAACCTGAAAAATTAAAAACAAAATAATCATCCGGCTTGGTTTCAGATATCGCTTTATTAATTCCATCAATGATCTTCTGTTTGGTAGCTCCCTCATTTTGCAGCAAAACAGATTGAACCGCAAATTTGCTTTTGTTGTCTTTAAAATAATCAAACTGTTTGGTAAAATATTCGCTGTACCCGGCTGCGTCATCATCACTGTTGTTAAACCTAAGATTCAAATTATTTTTCGGATAATCGCTTACGCCGATAGATAGTACAAAAGCATTTCCTTTGGCAGATAACAAGGGTAAAGTAGCCGAAGTATTCGTGGCAGTTTCTTCCTCCGGATTTTCAAATACAACCTGGTTATCGGGACTGTAAACCTGTGGCGTTTGCTTATTTTTTTTTAATGTTAAATTTGCTGCAACAGCTTCTTTTATATCATAAGGGTCTGTCATTAATGGATTGGCCAGTTCCTTGCAGAATGCATAGGTAAAAGCTCCATAACTGGAATCGCCAACTTTAGATTCCTGGCTAAATTCATTTCCGGTTGCTGCAGTAAAAACAATGGTAGGTGCTCCGGGTTCTTTAATAAGATCATACAATAATTTATTGCTTTCGCCCCGGGAAGCAACTTTTACATCGCTTTTTTCTTCTGTACCTGCGTTATCCAATAATAATCCTCCATAAAGGATGTCTAATGATAAAACTAACTGCCCCTTGGTACCAATAGATTTTTTAACCTTATTAAAAAATGGGTCCAATTCCGATTGCAGCAAAAATCCTTTAATAGTAACCCCTGTGTCCTTATACACATCCCGGCAGGGAATAGCCAGTTCAAAAGAACCCTGTTTGTTAAGGGAGTTTGTTTTTATGCTCGATGATGAAAAATGAATGAATACGATATCATCCTTATTAAGATTGGCAGTAAATTGTTTAATAGTTGCCGAAACATTTTGTTTGGTAGCATTATCATCAGAAAGCATAACAATATTTTCTTCTTTAAACCCATGATAGGTCATCAGTGTTTTTTTCAACAATTTTATATCATTTACACAACCCTGTAGATTAGGTATTTTCATCCCATTCACACCGGCTTCTTCTCCTTTTGGTGCGGCGTATTTATCCAGTCCAAATAAAAAAGCTTTTTTGTTATTGTCGTAAATTTTATTGCCGGTAATTGGCTTACCCTCTACATCAAATTTTATTTTTTTTACAAGCGCACCTGCTTTAAAACTTGTAATGAATTTTGTATTACCATTACTGTAAAACTCCGTGTAAGTAGTATCTTTTATCTGTCCTTGCTGCCATGCCCTCCCGAAACGAACAGCACCATTTTTATGATACATTTCCTGCCGGCCGTTTTTAATTAAGTTAGGATTATCCAGATGCCAGGCTGTATCATATTTCTTAGTCTCCCCCTCCACTCCTTTGGCATTCATACTATATTGAGTACGGGATAATAAAGCACCGTTTTGATAAAACTGCTGTACTTCTATTGTTTGTAATAGAGGATCAATAAGTGCTACTTCCTTTAGAGGAACCCCTTTTACAGAAATATCTATGTACTTGTACACTGCACTATCTGCATTTGAATAATAACACCTGAAAAAAAGAATATTATTTTTTTTAAGTTCATTGTCTAATTTCTGTCGGTTGGTTCCTTTTACAGAATCCGGGAATTCTAATAAAAATGCTACTGCACGATCTGGCTTTTGACTGTATATGTAAAAGGAGTAGTTTTCTTTATTCACTGAAATTTTCTTCTCTTTTACTTTTACTTCAAACCCTGCATTTGCAGCAACCGACACAAATAAAAGCGATAATATCAGTAAGTATTTTTTCGCCGGAAACAAAAAAGGATGCCTTACAGAAAATAACACTAAACAGCAAACTGTGTCAATTATAGAAATTTTATTTTTCAAATGAGCTGGTTTTGTAATTTAAAGTAAGTAAAAAACAGGGAATGCTAAGATACATTCCAATAAATTTTATCCAACCCAACTTGTTATAACTTCCTTAATGATGTAAAACGTAATATCTAAAACAGGAGGAGTAAATGCAATGCCAAACGGAATTTCATTTTAGGCCAATATATAGTGACTGAAATACTGAAATAAATAAGGTGGATTGTAAGGGATGGTAGCTCATGCTATGGTGCCAATGGAGGTCTGATTCCACAAAAAAAGTGTTGCATAAATGCAACACTTTTTTATTACTGTAGCTGCTGTTAAGAATTACTGGTCTCGTATTTATTAACAGGCAGCACGGTTTCTTTCAGGCTGTTGAGGCCGCCAAGGTTTAAGCTCCCAAGCAAATCTTTGCCGGCTGTTTTGATCTTATCAGCAAGCATAGCTTTGTCTTCTGCACTCATCTGTGAGTACTTATAATAGGCAAAGGCTCCTGCTAATCCTGCTAAAATAATGGCACTGGTTTTACGGTTCATGATAGTATTTTTTAATTGATGAATAATTAAGCTTGCCTGTTATTAATAAAAAATCATACCAGTATTGAACCGAGCGTGGCTGCATAAAAAAAGCCGCCCCATTGCAGGGGCAGCTTCTTTATAAAATGGTATCTTCTATTATAACTTAATCGCCGAAAATTTACCTGTCGGGAAAGATGGGTCGATAGAAGCGAAATTTACTACTATTTTGTAATTACCCGTAACGGCAGGAGCCGGAATATCCTGTCCATCTAACCGGATGGCACCGCCGTTTCCGATCCCTGCTGCACCAGCATCTGTTGCACCATATTTTGCAGCCCAACTTCCATTAACTGGCAAGAATAAATATTTTTCTCCCGCAGTTAGCGCAATGCTCGGTATTTCCCACTGAGAAGCATTTAATCGGGTGAATTTCTGAGAAGGCTCTGGCACCGGGTTGCCCCAACCGCCGGGTGTAGCCCCACCTACCATAAACAAATCTGTCGGCAGGGTACCAGTAAACGGAGTTACTTTAAACTTACCCGTTTGAAAATCTACAATAATTTGATACATGCCAGAAGCAGCAGGAGCAGGAAAGTTATCGCCAAGGTTAAATCCAAAATCGCCGCCGCCAGATAAACCTGCAAGCGCAGTATTGGCAACCGCAAACTTGTTATCCCAACTGCCGTTTAAAGGCAACATGAGGTACTGCTCCCCACCATTTAGCTGAAATATGCCGCCCCAGCTGGTTTCGCTGAGTCTAGCAAATTCCTGTGTGGGAACGGGTACGGGGTTGCTGCCCCATCCACCCTGGGTAGCTCCACCAATTATATAAAGTTTACCCGTGGTAGGCAATGCCACCCTTGGAGGAATTTTATAAGGTGTAACTTTTAAGGGAACAATATTAGAAATGATTCGCTCATTGTTGTTTGCATAAGAAGAGATAACCCTTGCTTCAAGGCTCACCGGCACATTAAATGCGTAGCCTCTTGCCACCAGGAAGTTATTCAATTCTTTGGCAATGAAAGTGCCGCTTGTTTTACCCAACACTTCTTTGCTATAGGGTGCTGCAAAATTCTTTCCTACAGAGTCTATCTCCACAATATATTTTATGTTGGACGAATCTGTGCTGTAGTTGGGATAGGTCCAGCTGTAGGTAAGTACCACGTTATTGGAGTCTGCGGGTGCAGGTGCAATACTGGGTGCAGAAGACGTAAGTGTTACTGCATTACCATTGCCATATAAGGGCAGGTCATCCACTTTGTCGCAGGATGCAAAAGCAAACAGCGATAGCGTGAAGAGTAAAAGGTTGCTTATTTTTTTCATAATGTTTTTATTAATCAGTTATCAGAATATTTAGGGTGCAATTACAATTTGGTAAGGGTGAATTTCCCTCTTTGAAAATCTACTTCGATTTTATAATTGCCACTAGCCGCAGGCGCTTTCATATCCCCACCTTCTGCCTTCAAATCGTCGCCATTTACATTGTTGGCATTGTTGCCACCTGAAAAACCATACTTGGCACTCCAACTTCCGTTTACCGGAAGAAAGAGATAAGACTCGTTAGCATTGAGTGCGATAGATAAAACAAAAAGTGTTGGGCTTAGCTTTGTAAATTCCTGAGCTGGCTCAGGTACAGGATTACCCCAGCCGCCTGGTGATGCACCCCCTACAAGAAACAACCTGCCAGATGCTGGTGGCGCTACTTTTGGAGGAATAGGGTATGGTGTAACGGTGAAAGCCAGTTTATTGGAAACCAGTGGTACGGTGTTAGAAGCCAATGCAGAAGTTACCCTTATCTCGATGTTGTGAGGCACAGATGCTTTCAATTGCAACTGGTTCAGCAAAAAATCGTTAAACTCATTCTGGGTAAACGTACGACTCAACTCTTTTGAAACTGTAATGGACTGCTTCTTTGGGTTGGTAAAATTTGCACCGACAGTGTCTATCTCCAGCAGGTAATTCACATCCTGCGAATTTACGCCAGTGTTAAAAGTGTAGTCAGGATTCGTCCAGCGGAGTGTTACCGCAGCAAGATCTTTGTTTACAAAAGAGAGGGGGATGCTGCTTGATGAAGCAGTTAATGCAGGCGCCTTTCCACCCTGGAAAACAACCTGGTTTTCGTCTTTTTTGCACGAGAAAAAAATGCCCGCCAGCAAAACGAGAAGAAGCGAAGTTTTAAATATATTTTTCATAACTGTTTATTTTAGGTTTAATTAATAACCCGTGTTTTGAATAAGGTTACGATTGGCGTTCATATCCGCAGAAGGTATAGGATATAATTTGCGGAAACTGCTCACTGAAGTACCGGAAGCTACGCCACCTTTAAATGGCCAAAGGTATGTGCCTTCGGTAAACCTATTGAAACGGATAAGGTCGGTACGACGGTGACCTTCCCAATACAATTCTCTTGCCCTTTCATCAATGATATAATCGAGGGTAAAATCATTGGCCACAATATTTCCACTTGTATTTCCATAGGCTCTTTGCCTGATGTTGTTAAGGTAAGTAAGTGCTAACGCTGCGTCTGCGGTAGTAGCGCCTCTTTTTTGGGCTTCCGCATAAATCAAATACATTTCTGCAAGGCGAAACACAGGAACATCCACATCAGAAAAAGCGATGTTGCTACCCGGGCCACCGGTCCTGGTAACGTTTCTTATTTTGGTAACTGCATAACCATCAGTAAAACGGGAAACAGCAGCAATATCAAGTGATTGTCCGTTGGTATAAAATTGTGCTCTTTTATCGGTTGATCCGCTTGGGTCTGCAAATTTATTAACCAAGGCTTTCGTAGTTCTATGCCCCGCCCATGCCTCATTCACACCAGAGTTAGAAGACGCCATGCTTCCTCCAATACCACCTTTAATAAGAAAAGTAGTACCGCCGAAGCCCTGTGTTTTGGTACCATCGTAGTTGATGGTAAAAATAAATTCCGGGTTGTTGATGCCGTTATCTGCCAGCATGAGGTGTTGGTAGTTTGGCAAAAGGCTGTAGCCTGCATCAATCACTTTTTTAGCATAAGTAGCTGCCTCATTCCATTGTGCTGTACCTGTATAAACTTCCGCATTTAGGTAAACCCTGGCCAACAATGCCCAGGCTGCCGCTTTATCTGCCCTGCCATATTCATTGGCTTTGGGTGCAGGTAACGAACCCTCAATATCTTTTAACTCGCTTACTACATAAGCAAATACTTCCGCTCTTGATTTTTGTGGAGGATTGGGACCACCAATTAAACTTGCTTCTGTTACAAAGGGAGGGTTACCAAACAGGTCCATCAACACCCAGTATTGAAAAGCTCTTAGAAACCTTACTTCTGGCCGGTATTGACGGATGGCATCTGCCTCTGCACCGCTGATTCCTTTAGAGGTTAGTTTATCTTCTGTAGCCTGCCGAAGAAACTCATTTACCAACGTAACCTGGTATAGAGATTTGTAATAAACCCCATGCAAAAACAGGTTCGCAGGTGAAGTACTCATGTTGTGAAAATCTGGCAAACCGGGGTCGCCCCAGGCTGTAACTGCTTCGTCGGTACTTAGTTCCTGAGCATTCCAGAAAGTACGGTAAAAATCAGCATTCTGACCTTCATCAGAACCTGGATAAAATACATCGGCAGCACCTGCAGGGCCGCTGTTACCAGTGAGTGCATTTGAACCATATATCTTGGCAAGAGATTGCTTGTAACCTAATGGTGTAGCATACACCACATCCGATGTTACATCGTTCGTTGGCAAGCGATCCAAATCTTTCGTGCAGGATGCAGCCGTGGCGCCCAGCAATAAGGCAGCACTTACGATTTTTAAAAAATTATTTTTCATATTTCCTTATTTTACTATTAGCAACAAAAATTAAAAGTCAAGGTTCACTCCGGCTACAAATGTGCGGGGTCGGGGATAAAAATTATTATCAATACCGCCGTTTATCTCAGGATCGGCACCTTTGTATTTGGTGATCACAAAAGCATTTTGAACGCTAAAGTTAAAGCGCATGTCTGCCTTATTGTCGAACACTTTTCCAAAATTGTAACCGAGGTTAATGTTATCTACCCTAAGGAAAGATGCATTTTGAACATAGTAGTCAGAACTGTAGTATTTATCGCCATCTCCTTTGAACCCTGTTTCCAAAACGTTGCTGGAACCGTTGCTCAGGAAGCCTAGTGGGTTTAAGAAGTTACGTACTGCGCCCGTACCGGAAGCCACGTTGTTGTAGGCATAATTACCAAAGCTTGCACGTGCAATAAATCCTGCGTTCCATCTTTTATACCCTACGTTTCCGTTAAAGCCCATAAACACATCAGGATTGCCACTTTTGTAACGGTACAAGTCTTTCTCCGTAATCTGGCCATCCCTGTTTAAATCTTCAAACAGGTTATCAATAGGCTTGCCTGCATTGTCGTACACTTGTTTGTATACATAAAAAGCACCCCTGTTGTATCCTACAGAATTGATGAGGATGGTACCACCCGTTCCGCCAGAGCGTCCGCCAAAGCGCTGTCCTTCGTAATCAGGATCCTCAGAAAAAGTAAGTTTAGTGATTCGGTTTCTGTTGTAAGTAACGTTGAAGCCGAAATCGACCGTGAAATCTGTTTTGCGAACTATTTGGGTATTCAATTGAAACTCTACACCCTTGTTTTCCATATTACCCACATTGGCTAAAACAATCGGCGCAAAGTTGGTACCTGCAGATTGATTTACCTGGTTCAACAAGTCTTTTGTTTTTTTCTCGTAAAAATCTACACTACCAGAGACACGACCTTTAAAAAATCCAAAATCAAGAGCGATGTTGGCCGTAGCTGTTTGCTCCCAGGTAAGATTAGCGTTATAGGCAGTAGGACGATACATGTTGTAAAAAGTATTGCCTAACTGATACTGTGCTGCTGCGTTGCTAATGCTGTAATTAGCGAGGTAAGAATAATTGCTGATACCATCCTGTTGACCGGTGATACCATAGCCACCTCTTAATTTTAGATCAGAAATTACGCTGCTGTTCTTTAGGAAATTTTCTTCGCTGATCTTCCAGGCAAGGGCTCCTGAATAATAATTGATCCACCTGTTATCTGGATTGAGTCTTGAAGAACCATCCCTTCTGCCATTGGCAGTAAGAATATACTTGTCTTTGAAAGTATAGTTGAACCTGCCGTAAAAAGAAATCAATGTATTTCTTGGCACATCAAAAGCAAAATTGGGATCAGATAATTTACGCTTGCTTCCATCGAGGAAGTAATCAGCGTAACTAAAATTGCGGTAAATATTATCATAGTAGCCATAACCAGCTGTAAGATCGATCCGGCTGCTGATAGCCTTTACATCTGTGGTATAAGCAAGATAGGCTTCCATTAATTTGTTCTCGATCTTTTGCAGGTAGGAGTTGCGGCTTCCGCCTTTTCTAACATTATTCACATCTACATCTCTCATGTAGCCAGACCTTACGCTATCATTAACGATAATATCACCGGTTCCCTTTGCTATATCATAACCTACGTTAAAATTTGCTCTAAGGGAAGGCAGAAAATGGAATTTATAATCGAGCTGCAAATTACCTACGCTCCTATCTACATTGCTTCTATCGTTTCTGCCCATCAACAGGCTTACAGGATTACTTGGAGCCAATGCCTTTAAACCGTTTGTAGAATTAGCATCCAACCACTCAAAGTAACCGCCATATCTTGAAAAGCCCGTACGCACGGGTTGGGTAGGATCAAAATTAACTGCCGTACCGATAGCGCCTTCATTGGCAAAACGGCTTCTGCTGTTGGTACCTTTTACATTCAGGTCTACCTTTAAATGATCTGAGAAAAATGAGGGGCTAAGGCTCACGGCGCCAGAGAATCTTTTCAACTCTCCGGTTCTTAAGATACCCTCCTGGTCAAGATAACCAAGAGATACCCGGTAAGGAACTTTTACGGCACCATTCAAGGCACCACTTACACTGATATTATTATCATTACCGATGGCATCCTGGTATATTTTATCCTGCCAGTCGGTGGTTGCAGTGCCAAGTTGTGCAATTTGAGCAGCATCACCATTGGCCTTTATAAATTTCCTGAATTCGTCTGCAGAAAGCACATCAACTTTATTAGCCATGGTGCCTACAGAAAACTGGGTGTTGAAATTGATTTTTGCTTTACCAGACTTTCCTTTTTTGGTTGTAATGATAATTACACCATTGGAAGCCCTTGAACCGTAAATAGCAGCGGCAGACGCATCTTTCAAAATCGTAAAGGTTTCAATATCGTTGGGATTGATGAGCGCCAAAGAATTAGCTGAACCCGCAATACCACCACCTGCTAACTGCACCCCATCAATAATGATAAGTGGATCGTTGCTGGCCGCAAGAGATGCACCACCCCTGATTCTGATAGTGCTACCAGCTCCTGGTGCACCACCATTGGAAATGATGTTTACACCAGCAACCTTACCAAGTATCAATTGCTCCGGCGTAGCTACCACTCCTTTTTGAAAATCTTTGGATGACACGATAGTGGTGGCACCCGTCAAATCTTTTTTACGTGCCGTACCATAACCAATTACAACCACCTCATTCAAATTAGAAGAAGTTGTTGCAACACTCACATCTACCACAGAGCGGCCGTTAATGGCTACTTCCTGGGTACCGTATCCTACACCTGTAATGATCAGTGTGCGGGCACCAGCCGGGGCAGTAACTTTAAAGGAACCATCATTATCTGTAGAAGTTGCACTTTGGGTGCCTTTAACCGAAACGGTTATACCGGCAACACCCGCACCGGTTGCATCCGTTACTTTACCTGTAACTGTAGTTTGTGCTTGCGCAGCACCAGCCCCAAAAAATAAAGTAAGGAATACACAAAGCGTTCGGAAGAATAGAAATTTCTTTCTCATAATAGCAATCGTTAAGTTGAAAAAAAGAATGTGTATTTTTTACACAATTTATAAAAGTTTTGGCAATATTAGAATTTTGTTAAACATTTTTTTTAAAATACAACAGCATCCTTTACAATACATGACAGAAGCATCTTAGAAAGCAATTCCAGCCCATTTTTTAGGGCTTCTATCAAATTTTGCATAGTCAAATTTGTACAATTTTCCGGGTCTATGTGGCACGTCCGTTTCTATCTCGTCCAGGTCTATCAGAAATTCCATAGAAAAGAATTTTTTCCTGAAATTTCTTCTGTCCAGTTTAGTGTTTAAGATCGCCTCGTACAAATTCTGCAGTTCCCGCAAAGAAAACTTATTGGGTAAAAGGCTAAATCCCAAGGGATGCTCTTTGATCCTTTTCTGCAATTGACAGAGGCTGGTGTCAAATATTTTCTTATGATCAAAAGCCATTTCTGTTACAGACTCCACATCATGCCAATGCAGTTCATTGTCCAGTATCTTCAGTTTATGATGCTGGATGTTTATCAGCGAGCAATAGGCCACCGTTACTACCCTACTGGCAGGGTGCCGGTTTACATCACCAAAAGTATGCACCTGCTCCATAAACACATCACTCAACCCGGTCCGCTCTTTTAAAATGCGATAAGCCGCTTTATCAAGGTTTTCCTCCGGTAGCACCAGGTCGCCCAGGAGCGACCACTGACCTTCGTAATTTTTTAGATCAGAGCGAATGAGCAGCACTTTCAGTTTATTTTCATCAAAACCAAAGATCACACAGTCTACCGAAAGCGCTACGTGGTAGTTGCTCTCTACTTCAGACTGTATGGTTCTAAACGTCTTGATTTTATTGCCGGTTTTTTTTGCTAGCAATTCCTCCATATGTTGGTTAGTTGGTTGGGGTTAAAAATTACTACTTCGCTTTCAATATTTTAATCGTGTTGTTTTGCTGACCTGAAATGATCGTTAACAAATAAGAACCTGCAGCCAACTTGCTGGCTCCATTAATTTCTACAAGGTTGATACCGGCCTGCACATTTAGCACCTGCCTGTGCAGTTGCCTGCCACTAAGGTCTGTAAGCACCAGCGTCACCAATTCCTTTACCGCACTGTTGACAGTTACCTTAAGCACATTGTTAAATGGATTGGGCGTAGCACTGAAACTGCCTGCGCTCAAAGCCCTGCTCAATTTAACCGTAGCACTATACACAAAACGGCCATCTGTATCTATTTGCTTGAGGCGATAAAAATATACCGGCGACTGCGCTACATCCAAATCCCGCACTTCATAACTGCGGCTACCCGTAGCAGTTATGCGGCTGTTGAACACAAAGTTTTGACCATCGGTACTCCGCTCTAATTCGTAATGCGAAAAGTTTTGTTCTTTTTCTACCTGCCATACCAGGCGGTTATAGGTACCTTCTGTTTTTCCGGTAAAGCTTAATAAGGTTACGGGTAGCACAACATTGCTGCTCACGTACACATGGTACTCGCCTGGCTGAAGGTTAAAGTTTTGCGGCCCGCCCGTGGCGTTAAAGGTTGTAGGCGCTTTCAGGTATTCGTACCAGGTACCGGCAGCAGGAAAAGTAACCGAACCAGACACTGGTACTACATCGAAATTACCGATCACCACTACTTTGCCAGCAGTGCTGTTCAGCGTTAGCCATTTTACCGCTCCTGATAAACTACGGCTTATAAACCCTGTGGTAAAGGCCTCTGCATAAAGCGGAGTATTGCGCAATTGCAGCAAACCTTTGTACACATTAAAAAGATCATTTCTACCCTGCACCTGCAGGTAATCCCAACGAATGGGCTTATTGTCTGTGCGGCAATTAGCACTGTTAGAGCCATCTGAAGGACAATAATTAACGGAGTAGTCGTAACCCATTTCCCCAAACTGCCAGATCATTTTTGGGCCAGGCATGGTGAGTAAAAAAGCTGCGCTCAGTTCCATCCTGTCCAGCGCTGTTTCAAAAGATTTGGTATTGTACCCTCCTGAGGCATTGCCAGAAGCAAGTGTTTTCACCATCAATCTTTCTTCATCGTGGCTTTCCATGTAGGCAACAAGATGAGGCTGCGCCCAACCTCTGCTCACGTGAAGCGCACCATCAAAATTAGAATTACCCACCCATCCCTGGGCAGCCTCGGCGAAATTATAATTCATGTTTCCCCAAAGCATCATACCGTAATTAGCCAATTCTATTTCCTCACTGTTTTCAGCAAAATGTTCCAAAATACAATAGGAACCTGGCGATTTTAATTGCATGGTATCATAGTAGCGCTTCCAAATATTTATCCGGCTCAGGTCATACAAGGCCATAGCGGCGGAGTTACAATTGCCTCCGTTTCCATCGCAGGTTTGCGTCTGCGTAAACCCTTTAGCAAGATCAAAACGGAAACCATCTATTTTATATTCAGTCAGCCAATGGGTAACAACCCTGCTGGTGAAATAACGGGTAGCCAAACTTTCATGGTTCATATCGTAGCCCACATTAAAATCATGCTTGGCCACGGGGTTAAACCACGGGTTGTTGGTG
>JBKJKD010000255.1:0-9146 GCA_046597635.1 Ferruginibacter sp.
CTCCTGTTATCCAGTTTCCCCTCTGCACAAAATCTTTGATAGCTTTTTCGGTAGGTACATTGTTGTGACTATTCTCGCTGAATAAACTATCTCGGCTAAACTTATTAACAGCATCACCAGCCAATAATTTTAAATCTCCATTTACGTCCAGTTTTGCCTGTGGCGAATTGGTGCCTATTCCTACATTTTGTGCTGATAATTTATTGAGCAAAAGCAAACTCAGTAGCAATGACATGATTTTTATCATACAGAAATTATTTTGGGACATTTAGATTTTTAGTAAATAATTTATTCCTCAGCACCACTGGTTGATTTTGGTATTTTGTATTATTAAAGTAGTAAACAATACTAAATGCTTCTATTCATTTAAACTCTTAAAACAACTTTGGCATAAACTTATTTTATTGCGTACGCTCCCCAATCTCCCAAGTATTTCCACCTCCTGCAGGAGTACCAAAGCCAACTGGTACGGCACCCCTGAAATCTGGTAAAGCAAAGTTTGTAGTTCCATTCCCGCCATACGAAGTTCCTAGTATAGAGAATAATGCTGTGTTGCCGACAATTGGTAAAATCTGACCATCACAAAATCGCCAACCTGCCGGCGGAAAATTACCCGCAAATATTTTAATTTCTCCAAGCATTGTTACATTATAGACTGGTGTAGCAAGGGGGTCAATGCTAGGAAATGTTCCACCAACTGCGATTATATAACTAACAGCTGCAGCGCCAAATCCCTTCCTTGATCCTACCAAACCTGTAGCATCGGATTTAATTAAAAAATCGTTGGCATTGCCATTACCTGTTCCATTGATAATAATATTTTTACTTGTGGTGGTACCATTTACCTGCAGTAAGCTGGTAGGAGATGTGGTGCCAATGCCAACAGATGCCAACCCTCCGTTTACAAATAAAACTTGATTTCCTTGTGCGCCAAGCGATAAAACATTATACCCTCCGGGCTGCCCATACTGCATAATATTTGCAGCGCCTGCACCGCCGCCGCCTAGTGCAACACCAAATTTTAAACGATATGTTGGGTTTCCTATTCGCACATCACCTTCGCCTGCAGAAACGTTCCAGCCATCTGTACCTGCTATATCGAGGCGACTTGCAGGGGTTGGGGTACCAATTCCCACATTTTGTGCATGTATAATACTGAAGCAGCTAGAAAGCAGCATGATAGATAATAGTTTTCTCATATTAAGTATATTTTCAAAAGTAAATATGATAAGAACTCTCCTATAAATTCATCCCTTAAAAACATGATTTTTTAATTCATTAAAAAATCATGTAAAAAGGGGAGAACCCGGTTATCTGTGCTGTTGTTTATTTGTAGTATGGATGTAAAAGGATTATTTTTCTGTATGATGAAACGATATCTACTTCTTTTTTCCATTTCGCTATTCAACCTTGTCGTGCAGGCACAGGTATCCAACATGGACAGTTTGCTCCAGCAGTTAAAGACAGTAAAGGAAGATACCACAGGGATAAACCTTTACCTGCAAATTGGCGATGCCTACGAAGGTGTTGAGCCCTTAAGAGCAAAAGAGTATTATAGAAAAGCGATAGAGCTTAGCACTAAAATGAAATTACAAGCGGCAACGCTAAAAAGTATTTTTAGTTACACCAGTGTCTTTGGTATTACGGGCGAGTATGATTCTTCTATGTTGTATTGTAAAAAGGCGCTGATGCTGGCAAGGGAAATAAAGGATTCCCTTAGCACGGGTATAGCCTTGTTAAACATAGGTGTGGCACATGGGTTCCTGGAAAATTATGACTCTGCCATTCAGAATTTCCAGGAGGGATTGAAAATGACCGAAGGGAAAGCTTACAAAAAACTCGAAGTGCAGATTAATGACAGGTTACAGGTATTGTACTGGAAAATGGCGCAGTATGATAAAGCCATTGGTTTTGGTGAAAAAGCGGTGCGGCTGGCCCGCCAGTGGAATATGCCATTCCAACTGGCGCAATCATTATCCAACCTTTCCTTGAGCTTTCTCTCAAAAAGTATGCAACCAAAGGCGCTACCGTTGCTAACAGAGGCTTTGGGCATTGCAAAAAGTATCGGTAGCAACAACCTTGAAAGTGCAATCCTCGTGAATCTATCAGATATCTTAATGGTGAATGGTGATTATGAAAAGGCCAAACAGTATATTGATAGGAGTCTCTCATTGCATCGTGGGGTTGGCTCGCAGGACGGCGAAGCGGTATCGCTAAGGGCTTTGGCAATGTACTATATGCAAAAGAAAGATTTTGACAACGCCAAAAAAATGGCATCTGCTTCAGCCATTATTGCAAAAAAAAATGGTCTTACACTCGATCATGCTGAGGCCATCCATGTATTATCAAGCGTTGCATTTGCCACCGGTGATATGAAATTGGGTGATCAGTATTACCGGGAGTATGGAGATTCGATCAAGTCATTGGTGAAAAAACTGGTATCTCAGAAATCGGCTGATCTGGAAAAAAAATATGAAACAGAAAAGAAAGAAACTCAGATTAAAAAACTGGAAGCAGAGAAACAGGTGCAGCAGCTTTCCATACGCCAGAAAAATACCCTGAATTATATTCTAATTGGCAGCGCTCTTACTTTATTAATCATCTCTTTACTTTCTTATGGTACTTATCAGCAAAAACAAAAATTGCAACAGCAACGCATCAGCGAATTGGAAACCGAAAAGCAATTGACTGCCACCGAAGGGGTATTAAAGGGCGAAGAACAGGAAAGATCGAGACTGGCAAAAGATTTACATGATGGTTTAGGCGGAATGCTCAGTGGCATTAAATACTCCCTAAATACCATGAAAGGAAATCTCGTTATGACGCCAGGCAATGCGCAGGCTTTTGAGCGCAGCATGGATATGCTGGACAGTTCTATACAGGAAATGCGGCGTGTAGCGCACAACATGATGCCCGAAGCTTTGGCCAAGTTTGGATTGGATACCGCCCTGAAAGATTTTTGTAATGACGTTAATCAAACCGGTGTAATAAATGTAGCCTACAGTTCTATAGGGTTGGAAAATGAAGTAATAGCACAAACCACTTCCATAACTATTTACCGCATCGTGCAGGAGTTGATTAACAATACCATGAAACATGCCGCTGCCACAGCCGCCATCGTTCAGTTAAGCAAAACGGGCTCGCAACTTTCATTAACCGTAGAAGATGACGGTAAAGGATTTGATCCTGCAATTTTAGAAAGAGCGAAAGGGATTGGGTGGACAAATATTCAAAGCCGGGTAGCTTTTTTGAAAGGAAAATTGGATGTGAAGTCTGAAGCGGGTAAAGGAACTTCTGTTTATATTGAAATAAATACATGATGCCGCTAAAGGGTGCTGGGGTACATGGTAAAAAATTAGGATTATCAAGGTACGGCCTCAAAACATTGTACCAACTGATGCGCATTATTTTTTACAACCGTATTTTGTATGAGCATCTAAAAAAATAGTAAACAAAAAAGAGCTTTGGATTATCCCAAAGCTCTTTTTCATAATTATGGTAAGTGTTGTAAAAATTATGGATTTCTAATATCCCACTGTACTTCAGCATCTGGTCTTGACATGGCTTCAAAAACAACAAAAGTGTTTGTACCAATAGCACCTTGAGGGGTGATTTGCGACAGCCTGTTGTAGCGGCGCATATCGAACCAGCGATGGCCTTCAAAAAACAAGGAAAACCTTCTTTGCTTTAAAATTTCATCAACGAGTGCTGGCGTTGTTAACGGACCAGTGTACGGCAACAGGCCATACGAAGTGCGTATTAAGTCGATAGCTAATTTAGCATCTACAAAGGCACTTGTTTGCGCTTTAGCCTCAGCATACATCAACACCAACTCTTCGTTGCGAATGATAGAAGCAGATGCAGTATTGCTTGCAAACAATCTTACTTCATGTGTAGAGGCGAATGGGCCACTTTGGCGAGCACTTGTTCTGAGACCAACTTTAGCGGTTGTACCAAATATTCTGGTATCTCCAGCTTCAGCAGCTGCAATCACCTCTGCAAAAACTACAAAAGGTGCGCCACCCGAGTTGGGTACATGAAACAAACCATTAGTGATATCATTGGGTAATGTGGAGAAAATATACCTGGGTCCTGCTTGTAGATTGCCGGTTAAATCTAAAAATGATTGTGTTAAAGCAGTATTCAATCCTGCCCAATCAGCCTGGTACATGGCAACCCTGGCGGCAATGGCCCTGTTGAACTTTTTAAATTCGGTTACATTATTGAAAGTTCCAAAACCACTGTTCATGCTAAAAGGGAAAGTAGTGCCGCCAGCATTCAAGGCAGCGAGGCCATCATCAGCATATTTTTTACATAAAGCAAGGGCTGTGGTATAAGTACCAAACTTCCCTGGCTTTAACAGGTCACCCGGTGATAGCAAATCACTAAAAGTTTCCCTGATACCATTCTTCCCCTGCATATTGGCAAGGTTCAACGTTACATAGGCTTGCAAAGTTTTTGCAAATCCTTCTACCGCTTTTTTCTCCGTAGCAGATAGGGCCGTTGTATTATTGGCTGCAATTATAAATTGCTCTGCTCTGCGGCGCAACTGCGAGTAAGCAAAATAATAGGTATTAAAAATACCGGCGGGGTCATTGGCGCCGCCGGCCGTACCACCATATTGGGCCACGTTGGTACCCAGTAGCTCGGTAAAGTAGCGGTTGTCAGTAGAAGCAGAATAAATAATTTCTCTGCCTACGGTGCCGGTCACCCTTCCAAAATCTAAAAAGCCGGTACGAAGCGCTCCTTGCAAACCTACACCCAATTGATTGATCTGTGCTTTGTTGGCATTGTTTAGGTACAAAGCCGTAGGAGGTGCATTTGGATCCAACTCGGTGGCAACTTCATAATCTTCCTTTTTGCAGGATACGATCGTTGCCAGCAGCAACGCTGGTAGTATATATCGTTTAAATTTTATTGTAATCATTGGTTGGTAATTTAGAAGTTAACATTAAAGTGAAAGTAAATTCTTCTTGCAGCAGGAAAGCTTAATAGATCTACGGGAGCTATGGTTGGCCTGTTACCGAAGTTTGCGCCTTCAGGATCGTACCCATAATAATTGGTCCATACAAACACATTTTGTGCAGATGCGCCAATCTTAACTTGCTCAAGCCCTTTAAACATGGAGCTATTTGCATAAACAGATTTTGGAACAGTGTAATACAAAGAAACCTCTCTCAACTTGGTGAAGCTTGCATCTACAATAAACTGGCGTGTAGTAATACCTGGCTGACCTAATTGGCGGGCGATCCCTACTGGAACACCATTCTTATCTTTAACGCTCCAATCTGGAGAAGTTCCACCTTCGTCTGTCAACTCCTGGTTAAGAGACGAGTTATAGTTCTTGTGACTGCGATGGAATAAAAATGCAAACTCAAAATTTTTGGCAAAAGTGATGTTGTTACTCCAGGAAGCCTGCCATTTTGGTTGCGCATCTTCATATTGTGTAGGGCGGCCATTTACGTTTGGAGAGCCATACCATGCTGTAGGCGAAGTGCCTACTCTCTGACGCTGGGTACCAAAAGCACCAAACCCTGAAGCAGCAACTGCTTTCTCCGGAATGATCATTCTGGTGATTTTGGTTTCATTGGTATACCAGTTAAGATTACTGTTCCATTTTACTTTTGCAGTTTTAACTACTACGCCACCAAGACCTATTTCTACGCCCTTGTTGGTAAAATCGCCTACGTTAAATGCAGTAAGTGAGTTTACACCGGTACCTGGTGAAAGCACAAACACATCAATAAAGTCTCTTACTTTTTTGTTGTAAACACTTGCTTCAAAACTAATACGACTGTCTAAAAGCGCCACATCTAAACCAAACTCAAACTCTGATGCAGTTTCTGGCCTGATGGTAGGGTTACCCAAAGATGTTGGAGTAACAAAACCGGTAGAACCACCAATAGCAGACGTAGTAAGAGAATTGAACAACGCTCCATAGGATGGAGGATTACCCGTTTCACCATAGGCTGCTCTTAGTTTGAACAAGTTAATTTTATCAAACTTCCAGAAATCGAAATTAGCAATATTGATGGCAAGGGAGGCTTTGGGGAAATTGTAAAATTTCTCTTTATCACCGTTCAGCGTAGAACGATCTCTTCTCACACCTGCCGTTGCGATGATTTTATCATCCCAGTTTATTTCCTGCTGAGCCACCATACCTTCGTCATAGAAACGTCCATTGTTTAAGAAAGAAAGTTGCACAAGGCCAGTTGTGGGATTATTTGTACCTGCTGGTATGCCCTCACCCTGGAACCACTGCACCCTATTGCTCTGGTCTAGTCTTACTGCACCGGCTGTAGTGGTAAGGTCGAATTTGTTAACCTTTACGTTGTAAACAAGGAAGGCCTGCATGTTGGTATTGCGGGCACGTGTACTTGTAAAACGGGCAGCTCCGGGGTTAGGACGCTGGCGTTGGAATTGAACATCTTCCGGCATAATTACCACGTTTTCCTGGTGCACATAATCTATACCGCCCTGTATATTTAATTTCAAACTTTGGTTGTCTTTTCTCAACAAAAACATATTAGAGTTGAAAGAACTAATAAAGCGATTTACTTTCTCATTGTTAGTGCTTCTATCAACCACCTGCAAAATGTTCTGGCCTGTTAAAGGGTTGGCAGGATATACACCATTTACGGGATTTAAGTCTAACCAGTTAGGCAAATAAGCCAGGTTGTAGCCAAGAGAAACACCATTGTTATCGTTACCACTAAAAGAACGATCACTGTTAGAGTTTAGTAAGTTGGTAGTGATACCAATATCCCACCAGCTGGTTGGTTTAAAATCTCCGTTCAACCTAACAGAGTTACGGGAGTAGCCTGTTCTTTTTTGAATACCTGTTTCAGACAAACGACCAGCAGAAGCATAAAAACGGGCCTTATCACTACCACCAGATATGGTTAACTTGGTATTGCTGTGAAAGCCTGTATTGCCATAGATTAAGTCTTCGTAGTCAGTTGTTTTTGCACCTGCACCATTGGCATTGAACAAAGTAAGCATATCTGCATTGCTCACCAACCATGCTCCATCAGCAATTTTTTGAGCATCCCATGGTGTTTTTTGCATACCAATTAAATTGATTGCATTTACCACACCTACATCCTGAGCAATACTCATGGATGTTCTGCCTGCCTTACCTTTTTTGGTAGTAATGATAATTACACCGGCATTCGCTCTTGTACCATAAATAGCAGCAGCACTAGGCCCTTTCAATATCTCAATGTTTTCAATATCGGCAGGGTTTAAATCGGCTAAACGGTTTGGCGCCTGATCCTGTGTGCCTGATGTTTGGCCAGTAGCTCCAGAAAAAGGACCGGTACCGGCACCTGTTGCATTTTGAGCGTTATTGGCATACACACCGTCAATGATGTAAAGGGGCTCTGAGTTTTGGTTAATGGAAGAAACTCCTCTTAACCTTACAGAAAAACCACCGCCTGGCGCACCACTGTTGGCACTAATTTGGGCACCGGAGATTTTACCTTGCATAGCCCCATCTAAGGTAACTGGTTTGGTAGAACCCGTTAACTGCTTGGCGCTGATGGAACCTACTGAGTTGGCAGAGTTGCCACGCTTAATACTTGTAGCCAAACCGGTAACAACTACCTCTGTCAGTTTAGAAAAGTCTTCTTCAAGGGTTACCATAAGGTCTGAACCAGTAAGAGATATTGTTTTTGCAGCATAGCCCGTGTAGGTTACGGTCACTTTTTTGGCACTGGCAGCTCCCTTCAAACTAAAACTTCCGTCTCTTGCGCTCACGGTAGAGTTTTTACTAATGCTTTCGAAAATGGTCGCTCCTTCTAAAGGAACATTCTTTGCAGCATCCATTACTTTACCCGTAATGTCTTTTTGTGCAAACGCAAATGTTGGAAATAATCCAATTAAGACAGCGCATATGAGATACACTGCAACTTTGGTTTTTTTGCTCATAAAATTGTTTTGGTTAATTTGATAAGAAATGAAATTAAGGGAAATTTAACAATCACTTTACAATAAGTCAATAATATTGCCTTTTTCGCTGCTTAGCAGCAACAGAATAGCTGTTTTTAAGTTTCATTTCTGCTAAATTGGCCAGGAATAGAATAGGTTTAACCTAAAAATTATCCAGTTCCTTGGGCTCTAGGCTGGTCCTGGCTTTTGGTGCCGGCTGGCAAGAGTATCGCATCCTTGAACAAACGCTTTTGTAATGGGTGTTATAAAATGAGAAGAAACAAGATGGGGTAAAAGAAAATGATACAGAAAATGGCAGGCCCGGGGATAGTAATCAGAACAAAGAAGTTGGCAGCCATTGGCAAATTAATATTGTTTGCCCTTGAATGCTAACCAGAGCCAATCAACCATCCGATGTGGTTGGCCAAGAGTCTCCTACAATCGGCTTCTATGGTATCTATCTTTTTGATGTGATTTTAGAATCCAACTATTTCCCCCGCCAATATTTTGGCCCCCCATCAACCCACTAAATCCAGGTGGAAAATATTTATTAATTTTTTTTGATTGTATTTTTTTCCAGCAGGTCCACTCTTTTTACGAGCAATTCATTTTGTTTTTTCAACGCCTCAATTATTTGCTGCTGTTCCTGAATCGCTTTTACCATGGGTGCCATTAAATCGTTGTAGCGCACACTGTACATGCCCGCATCGTCTTTACTGATGATGCCATTATTGTTAGCCCCGACTTTATTCAATGTTTCCTCTACTTCCTGCGCAATAAAACCATATTCTGTTTTTTTGCTTTCGTCGTTGTTGCGGTAGTAAGAAACGGGACGAAGTTGTTGGATGAAATCTAAACCAAGGGTGGATGCTTGGATGTTTGATTTAAAGCGGCTGTCGGAAGTGATGTTCCAGGGTACCTGGATACCGGCATAAACAATGTTTGCGTTGCCCATTCGCACCTGGTCGTTGCCTGCAGGGTTGGGTACCTGGGCGTTCCAGCCTACACCAATATTATTACTACCGGTTGTAACAGCTCTAATGGCATCTACGCCGATGGCTGTGTTACTTCCCCCTGTTGAATTGTATAAAGCGCCACTGCCAACGGCAGTATTAAGAAATCCGGTGGTATTTAAGTAAAGCGATTGAATTCCTGCGGCGGTGTTAAAGCCTCCGATGGTATTTGAGAAAAGGGCTCTTTGCCCGCTTGCAATATTA
>JBKJKD010000042.1:0-2962 GCA_046597635.1 Ferruginibacter sp.
GGTATGAAATATTTGGGAGATAGTTTGGTAGGATTAAAATACGCTGTTAGTAATGGTGAATTAAATATTATTGGTTCGGGCGATCCTACTTTCTTACACCCTGATTTTAAAACACAGCCAGTTTTAAATTTTCTAAAACAATGGAAGCAGGTGAATTACCCTTTGGAAAATTCTTTTTCTGTAAGATTTAACGCATGGGGAAAAGGTTGGCAACTTGATGATTATTTAAGTGAGTACGCCGCAGAAAGAAGCGAACTGCCAATTTATGGCAACGTGGCCACGTTTTTTATGCAGGCAGACACGGTAGCCGTTATACCAGCTTCATTTTTCAATAGCTCGCTTTTATGGCTAAATAGCATCCTAAAAAATAAGGTTAACCCTTATTATAACATCGTAAGGCCTTTTGAAGAAAACCTCTTCACCGCACTTTACAACAACTCAATGTATTTAAGTAAATCCAAATTCAAAGTTCAGGCCGTTCCTTTTAAGACAATGAACGGCAATCAAAATCTTCAGAGAAATAAAACATTTATTAAACTTTTGGAAGATACGCTTCACCAGTCAATTGGCGATTGGAGTTATTTTCATCAAATGCCAAAATTTAGCAATGTTGTTTATTCCCAGGCATCAGATTCGTTGTTTAAACCAATGATGCACCGCAGCGATAATTTTTTTGCTGAACAAACTTTGATCATGGCAAGCAATGAATACCTTGGTTACATGAGCGACCTAGACCTCATTGATACCCTCTTAAAAACACACTTGAAAGGAATACCGCAGCCTCCCAGATGGGTGGATGGCAGCGGACTTAGCCGCTACAATTTATTTACTCCTCAAAGTTTTGTGTACATATTAAACAAAATGAAAAATGAATTCGGCTGGGAGCGCATGAAAGATATTTTACCTACAGGTGGCGAAGGAACTTTGAGCAGTTATTATAAAACAGAGAAAGATTTTATTTTTGCCAAAACCGGTACACTCAGTAACAACTGTGCGCTGAGTGGCTACTTAATCACCAAAAAGAATAAATTACTGGTGTTTTCTGTTTTGGCAAACCACTACCAAACAAGTGCAACGCCTGTGCGCAGGGCGGTGGAGAAATTTTTGAAGGATCTGAGAGAAAGGTATTGATTAGTGATTAGTTGATTAGTGATTGGTGATTGGTTAATTAGTGGTCAGTTAATTGGTGAAAAGTAACTGGCCAATTATAAAATTTCACACTGCTATACACGATCAGATTAAACGACAATCTGACTTATTAACGATTCCTCTAATCAACCATTAGATAATTGAGATGCCCGACAGATCAACTAGTAAACCAGTCAACTAATTAACTAATCACCAGCTAACTAATCACCATTTAACCAATCACCAGTTAACTAACCACCTGAATTATCTTCCAAACATTTTATCCAGCTCATCTTTCTTAAAACTCATGTAGGTAG
This sequence comes from Ferruginibacter sp., assembly GCA_046597635.1. Classification (GTDB taxonomy): domain Bacteria; phylum Bacteroidota; class Bacteroidia; order Chitinophagales; family Chitinophagaceae; genus Ferruginibacter. The sequence continues at coordinate 1,446 of JBKJKD010000042.1, forward strand.
GTTTACCATTAGGAGTGCTGTTGGGTACTGCACAGGCAAACAACTCTGTAACAAGCGTTGTCATTTCTTTTGCGGCCAGCGAGGTGCCGGTTTTAATGCCTTGCTGCAAAGCAATAGAACGAAGTAATTTTTCTCGTTTAGAAAATTTAAGATCTGTGCTAAAGTGCTTGTACTGTTCCAGCATTTTTTCCAATGCGGTTTTTTCATTCCCAACTTCCATATCGGCTGGTGTGCCTTGTATTACAAAAGTGTGCTGGCCAAAGGGCTCCAGTAGATAACCGAGTTGCTGCAAGTCGGGCAGCAGGTCTGTAAGCATTACTGCATCTGCTGCAGAAACGTCGATGGTGGCCGGAAAAAGACTGCGTTGCGTGGCGATGGCTTTACCCGAAAAAGCATTCATAAATCTTTCATACAAAATTCTTTCATGCGCATTTTGCTGGTTGATGAGTAAATAACCCCTGTCATTTTGCAGCAGTAGGTAAGCATTGTGCATTTGCAACACCTGGTCTGTTTTTAAGCCCGATGTTTCGCTGACTGATCTGATGGTAGCAAATTCTCCCCGGTCAAAAGACTCCTGTGTGAGCGCAGAAACTGCAGGCCTGTCCTGACTTGCTCCTTTACCAGCAGAGGGTGATTCATAAAAATCTTTCCAATGCCGTAGCTCACTTTTATTTTCTATAAAGTGTGCCTGGTTTTTTTGCGTGAAAGTTTGATAAAGTGAGGATGATGCTGCAGAAGATTTGATCTCATCGGTAAAAGGTTTGTTTACCGCATCCAGGTTTTGAATTCCTGCATCCAGATCAAAATCAAGCGTGGGTGTTATGCTAAATTGTGCGAGCGCATGTTTTACGGCACTCTGCACAAATGCATACACAATCTTTTCATCTTCAAATTTTATTTCCTGCTTGGTAGGGTGCACATTAATGTCCAATTGTGCCGGGTCAAGATCAATAAACAAACAGTACATGGGGTAACTGTCTTTGGCTATCATCTCACTAAAAGCATTCATCACGGCATGATTGAGGTAGGCGCTCTTAATAAAACGGTTGTTCACAAAAAAATACTGATCTCCTCTTGTTTTTTTAGCCGTTTCGGGTTTGCCCACAAAACCAAAAACATCCAGATAGTCAGTGTGCTCCTGCACACTTACCAGCTTTGCATTGTAACTACTTCCTAATATTTGCACGATCCGTTGCTTCAGCGAACCTTTCTCCAAATGAAATACTTGTTGCCCATTAGAAGAAAGAGAAAAGAATATTTCCGGAAACGCCATGGCAACTCTTATAAACTCATCTACAATGTGCTTTAGCTCAGAAGCGTTGCTTTTTAAAAAATTGCGGCGTGCGGGTACATTGAAAAAAAGATTTTTCATAGCAATGCTACTCCCATTTTCCATAGCCACCGGCTCCTGTTTTTTTACCTGACTATTTTCTATTTCCAGGTAAATACCATTTTCATCTTCTGCTCTTTTGGTTTTCAATTCTACCTGCGCCACTGCAGCTATACTGGCCAATGCT
>JBKJKD010000145.1:0-37683 GCA_046597635.1 Ferruginibacter sp.
ACTGCCTGGCTTGTTTATTTTAACGCCATTCTCCTCTACGGTTCTGCCGGCTTCCCGCACATCAAAAGCTATGGCATTGGCACGCCTGGTAGAGGTAGTATTTAAGTTCACATTGTAAGCCACTAAAAAATCACGGGCACCAATTACAGTGGCTCCACGTTTTTCATCAAAGACCGCCGGGCCAAAATCAGGCTTCCATTCGGGCAACAATATTTTGCTGGCCAACCCTTCGTACTCACCATTACGAATAGCCGATAAGTTGCTGCGCTCTTTGTTGGGCTGTGCTGCCTCATACAAATAAACGGGCAGGTTCAATTCATTACCTACCCTTTTGGCAAGTTGCTGTGCATATGCGGCAGTTTCCTCCATGCTGATGTTGGCGATGGGTATAAGCGGGCACACATCGGTGGCGCCCATGCGTGGATGTTCGCCCTTGTGCTTGCTCATGTCTATCAACTCTCCTGCTTTTTTTATTGCCCTGAAGGCAGCTTCAATAACCGCCGCCGGTTCTCCCACAATGGTTACTACCGTACGATTGGTAGCTTTGCCGGCATCCACATTCAAAAGTTTCACGCCATCTACTCTCTCAATTTCATCTGTTATTTGTTGGATGATAGCCATGTCCTTTCCTTCGCTAAAGTTGGGAACGCATTCGATAATTGGTAACATGTTAGATAAATTTTATGGCGAAAAAATTAAGTAGCAATTCAAAATGGCACTCAGCAATGATGCTGCTATCGCTCATCCTCGGCAAGATCACCCGGGCTGTATTTGTAAAACAACATTCCAATAGTCATGATCACACTGGAAAGCATGATCACAAAAAATAGAATGCCTTCATTAAAGTTTTCCAGTTTTAAGTATTCGGGTATTTTATAAAATAGCAGGATGGTAATCAACCCACGTGGAATGAATACGACTTCCGGGTATACCTGTTCCTTTAAAAAGAAACGCAGGTATAAAAAACGGGTCACCAGCAATACGGCTACTATAATAGACCCTACCAGCATCACTTCGTTTTGTAAGGCAATTTTCAGGTCTATAGAAAAACCGAACAAAACAAAAAAGAAGGTCCGTATTAAGAAGGAACTTTCTGCTGTAATAGAATGCAGCAGGTGTGTGATGCCTTCCACATTTTTTTGCGGAAAATAGGCATGTATTTTTTGAAACGGCACCAGGTTCCAGTTGTTCATAAGCAGGCCAAACACCAGAATGATGATGAGAGATGGAAGGTGCAACAACTTACCGCTTACATATAAAAATATGAGCAGGGCAAATACCAAAAAAAACCGGATGTTCAGTTTAGACTTTGCCATAATAAGCAGCAACAAAAAAGAGAATAGCAAAGACAACGCAAGAGAGATAACGATATTTAGAAAAAAACCGCCAACCGACATTAGGGAAAAAGTTTCACCAGCCACGAAGAAGTTAAAAACCAGGATGCCGATGATATCAGAAAAGGAAGCCTCGTAAATAAGGAATTCTTTTTTGGAAGGCGAAATAGCATGCAGGCTTGGTAGTACAATAGAACTGCTCATGATAGAAAGCGGGATGGCATAAATCACACATTTGATGAGCGGCTCCTGTAACCAATAAAACAAGCCTCCGGCAATACCTACCATCGATAAAATAAAAATAAACAGGGCCGATAAAAAGGAATTTTTGATAACCAGCATTTTATTACTCGCCAGTTTGAGGTCGAGCCCAGCCTCCAGTACAATCATCACCAAACCGGTAACACCTAAAAATTCTACGAGTTTGGCTGGCAATACCAGGTTCCATTCCTGTTGGTCGGCCACTACCCTGAGCACAATACCGGCGGCCAGCAAAAGTAACACAGAGGGAATTTTGATAACCCGGGAGAGGATAGAAAATACATAGGATACAATGACAACTGCACTCAAGATCAGTAACAAAATTTCGACAGAAATATTCCCCATACTAGCAAGATAAAACTTTATGTGCAGGCAAAAAATCGTAATAGGATATTGCCGCAGATTCGCAGATTAATTTTCGCTTATCTATAAAAGGGACAACTTATTTTTATTCGTGTATTTGTGGCAATAAATTGGAATAGAATAAGGACACGGATGCGCAGATTTATATTATTCTGGTTTATAAAAAGCGGATGATTATTTCCTATTTGTGAATCTGCGGCAAAGAATGGAAATACAATAAGGCCACAGATTCGCAGATTAATTTGTTGCTGTCGTTGCCTTGAGAATGTTTATTTTGTTGAGTCTGGAACCAGGCAATAAACCTAACAGAAAACCCCATTGATCATTACCTTGTCTATAAGATTGTGCCCAAAAGAATAGGGCAGGTATGCCAGGGAAGGGATGGGTTTGATAAAAATAAGATTGGCTCTTTTACCGACAGCAATGCTGCCAACTTGCTGCTGCGCTTCCATGGCAAATGCTCCATTGATGGTAGCTGCATTGATGGCTTCCTCTGGCAACATTTTCATTTGAATGCAGCTAAGGGCAACTACAAAATTCATGTTGGCACTGGGGGAAGATCCGGGATTGAAATCGGATGCCAGCGCAATAGCCGCCCCGGCATCAATCAATGCCCTTGCAGGCTGGTAAGGCATGCGCAGAAAAAAAGCCGCAGTGGGCAGCAGTGTTCCAATCGTAGCAGAATTTGCGAGGCTCTGCACATCGGCTGCCGTCATCACTTCTAAATGATCTGCAGAAACTGCCCCCAATTTGATGGCAGACTGCAGGCCCCCCATGCTGCTCAGTTGGTTCACGTGCAATTTTGGTTTCAAACCATATTGCGCACCGGCATTACAAATCCTTTCCATTTCTGCTACAGAAAAAAAACCTTGTTCACAAAACACATCGATGTAGTCTGCGAGTTTTTCGGCCGCAATTACCGGGAGCATCTCTTCCACAATACTGTTGATGTACGTTTCATGGTCGTTGGTATACATCGCCGGAAAAGTATGAGCGCCAAGAAAGCTGGTTTTAATAATCAGATCAGACTGGCTCTTCAACCTTTTGGCTACACGGAGCATTTTTAATTCGGCCGCTACCGTTAACCCGTAGCCGCTTTTAATTTCAATAGCCCCAGTTCCCAGGCGGGCAAGTTCATGCAGCCTTTGCAGGGCTTGCTGATAGAGTTCTTCTTCAGAAGTAGCTTGCAATACGGTTGCTGAGTTTAAAATACCTCCACCATTGGCTGCTATCTCGGCATAGGTTTTACCTTTCAGTTTTTGTACAAATTCATCTTCCCTGCTTTTAGCAAATATGAGGTGTGTATGGCTATCGCACCAGGCGGGCAGCACATATTGACCGGCAACATCCAGCGTGTTCACGGGCAAGTGCGGCACTTTTATTTCCAGTTCGTGCATCTGCCCGAAGTCTGCAATAACACCGTCTTCTATCAAAAGAAAAGCGTGTGAAAGCATGGGCAAATCTGCCAGGGCCTTACCCCGCAGCAGAACAGCTTCTGCTCTTACACCCACCAGTTGTGCTATATTGATAAAGAGTGTAGTCAAGAGATGAATATTAGCATTCGAAAATATTTTACAATTGATCGTACAAGGCTTTGCTAAAATGTTCGAGGCTTGGGTCCCGGGCACCCATCAAAAGCAGCACACAGTTTTCGGTAATGTGCGGACGAATTGCTTCAAGCAGCTGTGCCCTATCTTCTACAAAGAATGCATTTTTACCAAGCGCCCGAATACCCTCTATCAGGTCATTGGCAGAAATATCTTTTACGGCCGTGCCGCCGGCATAAAATATTTCGCTCATCCATATTTCATCCTGCTCCCTCAACACTGCCGCAATTTCCTGCACAAAATCGTGGCGCAAAAAACGGGTGGGGCCATAACCGTGGGGCTGAAACCAAGCAATCACTTTTGGTGCAATGGGCTGACAGGCGGCTATGGAGGCGGCGCATTTGGCCGGATTGTGAGCATAGTCATCAATCACATGCACACCGTTTTTGATACCCAGCAATTGATGGCGCCGGTAAATACCTTCGTATTCCTTCAAAGCGTCTGCGCAGGTTTCATAATCAACGCCCAACTGGTGAGCAACGGCAACGGCAGCAAGCGCATTCTCCATATTGTGTTTGCCTACTGTGTACAACAAAAATGGATGCTCGTTTATGGTGAACCGGATTTGCAAACCTTCTTGCTCAAAATTATTGGCAGTATAGCCTGCGCCCGAATTTGTATTGGTAGAAAAATCATTTGCAGCATTGCCAGACAACTGCGCTGCTAAAACATTGGATTGATTTACCACAAACAATTCTTTTGAGTTTTGTTTAAACTTTCCAAATATTTCCATCAGTTCGGCTATCTCCTGGTGATCCTTATCTACGTTGAGCAGCAGGCCTACTTCGGGTTCATATTGTACAATAGAGCCATCGCTCTCATCCGCTTCTATAATGAGCCATTCGCCCGCACCCACTTTTGCATTGCCTATACGTCCTTCTTTGATAATGCTCACCAGGCCTGCGCCACTAATGATGCTGGGAGCTTTACCCGCTTTTTCTAATACCTGGAACAACATGGCGCTGGTAGTACTCTTACCCGAAGTGCCGCCCACCGCAATTGTATTTTTACTTTTAGCGATAAGTGCCAAAAGTTCACTTCTTTTAATAATCGGTATGTTCAGGGCCCTGGCTTTTTGCACTTCCGGCACGGTATCTTCCACCGCTGTAGACACCACTACAAGATCCAGCCCTTGCTGCACACCCGTGCCATCCTGCAAAAAACACTGGATGCCTTCTGCCTCTAATTTGATTTTTGTTTCGTTTATTTCTCCTGCCACAAAATAGCGGTCGCTGCCTGAAACTATTTTTCCGGTGCCAGCAAGGTATTGCGCTATGGCACTCATGCCGGTGCCCGCAATACCTATAAAAAAGATATGCTTAAAATCATGAACGGATGTTATCATGTTGATGTATTACAATTTTAAAAAGATGTACAACTACGCCCTACTTCAAAGGGAGTTGCTCTATCGCTTCCAGTTGTCGCAGGTAATCGTATTGCAGATCTTCGTGTAAGCCCTGTACTGCTTTCTTTATTTTTTTGATTACTCCAAGGTAAATATTTTGCAGGGATGTATTCTTATGCAGGGGTAATTGCAGCGATAAAGTTTTTTCGGCTACATGCAGCAACAATTCTACCTCCGTTGTTTCCTTCCCGCTGTAGCGAATAAATTTGGCTGTTGTTCGAACAATCTTTCGAAGCGTTTTCTTTGCAAAATATAAGTTGGTCTTGTTTACTTCCTCAAACAAGCTATCCAGGCTGGCTTTCACATTACTTACATAACCCGCCTCATCTGTTTCATCGAACAATAGATAGGTGGCAAGTTCTTTATTTTCTTTTTTAAACTTAATGAGCCTTAAACAAATTTCCATCAGCTGACCAGGAGGAATGGTTTCCAATGCCGATTTAATTTCTTTAACCGAAGCCGCTTTCATACCGGCAAAATACTTGATTTATAGATAAGTTGTGGAGAGAATTAGAATTAAGAATCCTTATGTTCGATCGTGGCCAGGTTTAGATAACTTTAAAATACCAACAATCTATCATGAGAAAAAATAAAACACTTTTATCGCCACTTACCATACTTATGATGGTGATTGTACTGGCGGCTGTCGCTACCTGGTTGGTTCCTTCCGGGCGCTACGACCGCATTGGGTATACCGCTGGCGAAAGTTTTACCTACAGCAGGCACGATGGAGATATTGCAATTCCCTTTACCCAGCACACACTGGACAGTTTAAAAATAAATATTCCGCTTCTCAGTTTCCGGAATGGCGGCATAAAAAAACCGGTGTCTGTGCCGGATACTTACAAAAGATTGGGCACTAACCGACAGGGCCTTGTAGACGTACTAAAGGCACCTATCCGGGGCGTTCACGAATCGATAGACATCATATTTTTTATCCTGGTGATTGGCGGGTTTATGCAGGTTTTCAATGCCTCGGGCGCCATGGAAAAAGGCATTGCAGCATTATCTCAGCAAATGAAGGGAAGGGAATCATGGCTGATCATCATTCTTACCTTCCTGTTCTGTTTTGGTGGAGCATCCTACGGTATGGCGGAAGAAGGACTGGTTTTTTACCCCTTGCTGATTCCTATTTTTTTGGGGGCGGGCTACGACTTGCTGGTACCTGTAGCAGTCATATTTGCCGGCACACAGATGGGTACCCTCTCTTCTTTCTCCAACCCTTTCTCCACCATCATTGCATCTAGTGCTGCCGGTGTTAACTGGACGGATGGGTTAACTGAAAGGATCATTATGTTTGTGCTCACTTCAGCCATCCTTATCTGGTACATTGTGAGCTATGCCAGCAAAGTTAAAAGAGATCCTACTGCTTCATTGGTATATCAATTACAAGGCAAGGTTTCCAATGCTTACGATTTGCCGCCTGCCGGCCAGCAGTTGCAGCAGCCACTGGACACCCGGTCTAAATTACTGCTCGCTCAGTTCTTCCTGAGCTTTATGGCCATGATAGTGGGCGTTGTTTTTTTTGAATGGTGGTTGTTGGAAATGACAACGCTATTTTTTGGATCAGCGCTGCTTTTTGCCATTATCCTTCGGATGAAGGAACCTATTTTTATACAACAGTTTATAGAAGGTGCCGCAGGCCTGCTTTCCGTAGCTCTGATCATTGGCACAGCCCGTGGTGTAACCGTCATTTTAAACGAAGGCAATATCAGCGACAGCATTATTTATTATGCGGCGGAAGCTGCACACAACATGCCTCCGGTTGCATTCATCCTCGCCATGCTGGTTATTTATATGATCTTTAGTTTGTTTATTTCTTCTTCTTCGGGAATGGCCGTACTTACCATGCCCATTATGGGATCGCTGGCCATACTGGTAAATGTGCCCGGCAGGGAAATCGTAAATGCTTACTTGTTTGGAATGGGAATTATTGGGTTCATCTCGCCCACCGGTTTAATGCTGCCGGCCCTTGCGTTGACTAATCTGAGTATCAAAACATGGTGGCGTTTTATTTATCCGTTGCTTATCTTACTTTTTGTACTGTGCGCTTTGGCCCTTGTAGCAGGGCTATGGTGGGCATAAAAAAACCTTCGTTGTGAAGCGAAGGTTTTTCATACTTGTGGTTTTACTTTTTTTCAGAGATATTGGATAACGGTGACTTTGGTTGTTCTAAGAATAATTGATTTTGATAAAGGATATTCGATATTGGTAGAACAAAGATACACGCATCAAAATAGCATTTTGTAGTTCATGATGCCAATTGTTTATAGCCGTTCTCCTACAGAAAGAAAATTTAATATGACCAACCGATGCAGGGTTTATTATCTTCAAAAGTTCAACAGGGTTTGCTACATGATAGCACGGCACTTGGGCTCATCCAACAAATAAGCGGATCTTACTTTTTTAAAATAGAGAAGGAACAGAACGAATCAACCCTTAAATTGCAAACGAAACCAATCTACAACTATGTTAAAATCATTCACACTCGCTTTTGCATTCGTATTATTTTTACAATTTCCACAGGCACAGTTACTCCAAAAAGTTTTACCAGTAAGCCCCTTTGCTGATTCGCTTTGCAAGGTGGTAGAAAACTACCAGCACAACTATTTAGACATACAGGGCCTTGCCTTACAACCCGATGAGGACCGGGATATTTTCGCCTCAACGGTGGGGCTACCCGGTGCCAGCTCCTGTGTTATTTATCGTTTTCATTCCAGGCAAGACACTACGGCTAGCTGGCAGGCTGTGCTATACGAAGGGGAAGACTTTAAAGATGCCAGCAAAGCATATAAAAATGCGATCAAACATTTAAAGCAAACCACATTTAAAGTGGGCATGCAAAAAATTTCTTTTGATGGAGACGTGATAAGTCCATCTGAAGACCTGCGTTTCACGACCAGTATATTTAAACCAACAGAATCTACGGACAGTTATAAAAATTTTATAGCAGAAGTAGAAATGCTTAACAGTATGGAAGGCTGGATCGTAAGGCTGAACCTGCATAGCAGGAAGCAGGATACAGAGCGGTATCAATAAATATTTTTATGCTCTAATTTTTTCCCGCAGATTTTTTTCCAAGTTTTATCTTCGAAAATCTGCGGGAAAATTTTCAGCTTTCAGCGGCCCATCTCTTTAGACCTACTGCCCCGCATTGTCTACCATTTTTTCCAAGGCATCCTTTACCCCCGTCAGCATTTTATTTAAACGGATAACGGTTTTGTTTGTAGATACCCCAAGGGCATCTATGATAATCTCCAGTTGTTCTATTTCCCCCATCTTTCGGGCCCTTGATCCAACTTTTACCCAGGTTTTGCGATAGGCCATCAGCAACTCATCAAAGTCCTTCTGGGTAGCTTTTTGCGGAACCAATAAATTTTCGCACAGAAGAATATTGGCACCAGCAATTTGCTGATCATACAAATAGCCCCGTTTTTTACCCTGGGCCAATTCATCTTTATGCTGCTCCAGCAAAGCATGCATACTATCCAGGGCAGGCAACTCATACTTTTGTTGACCACTGCCCACGGGTTGTTCCCATTTGCGTTCTCCAACGGCTACCAGTATACTTTCTAAAATATACCAATTGATAAGCGGGTACATTTTGGCTTCCACACCAGAAATAGTAAATGCATGCTGGTAATTGTAGGCGGCCTCGCCCAGTGCCTTTCTTTTTTGAACCAGGGAAGTGGTAACAAAGGCTTTTCTTTTGAAAGTGCTGCCCAGTAAATTGTAACGCTCCGCAGTGGGACTAATGTAAAGCAGGTTATTAAGTTCGTTAATATTCTTTGTCATTTCTGCTACAGCAGCCGTAGTTTTGAGTTGCCCGATCTTAAACTCATGCACTGCTTTTTTTGCTTTGGTGTTACAAAATATTTCTAAGGTAGAAACATAAAATGCGGCTTTCTCCATTTTCATAAGCGTATCAAATTTCAAAAGTGCCTGGTCGTATTGCAACAACTGAGCATAAATGAAAGCCTCTTTTTCCGTGATAGCCGCATTGCGAAGCCCCGCCCTATCCACTTCTTGAGAAATCGTCTGTAATTTTTGCAGCACTTCAGCATCTGTTGGTGCACCCATGGCCATATTATTGTACAAATTGGCCAGGTCTATTTCTGCCTCCTCCTCTATTACGTATTCCAACAACTGTTTGCCACTGCTTTGGCGCATGTCAAATTTATAGTAAGGGTCTCCATAGCATTGATAAGCACCCCAGGTATTGTTCCGGTTATCCTTATCGTAACAATGCATTCGGGCTTCTCTCACTGCATCGCCAAAACTATAACCGTTCAGCATTCTATCATAAAATACTGCTGCAAAGTCAAGCGCACTTTCGTCATTCACAGCCCAGCCGGCCACAATCACCGCTTTTACCCCATTCCGGATAAGTTGCACGCCAATGCTGGCAGCGAGCTGGTAACGGTTACGGTAAAGCGCTTCGGCAGCGGCGTCTGTTTTGCCCAGGTAGCAGCAGTTTACAAACACAAACTGCGGTACAGCACTCATCTGTGCTATTTCAGCTGTGGTTAAAAACACGCCGTTTCCTATCACCATTCCAGACCGGGAAGGATCTGCAGCATTGAACACACCGTGGCCTGCAAGGTGAATGATCTTATAATCTTTGTAAAAAAGTTTTTTGATGATACCTGCAGACTTCTCGTTAATGCTGCTCGTGATTTTAAAACTGCCGGCATCGAGTTTTTGTGCCACCGTTTCTGCCTCCCTCAGCGCACCGGGCAGTTGCGTTATGTAACCGTCTAAAAAAGGATCTCCTACCACCAGCACATTGTTGGCAGTAACAGTATTGATACGGTAGGCCGTATCTTTTACACTCAGCTGACGTATCATGCCAGCGCTGATGCACAAAGGCTTTGCTTCTGTAACGCTGTCCTGCAAAAGTTCCCAGGGATAGCCAGCCGTGTCATCGTCCAGCACCCAGCTTGCATTGCTCCTGCGTTTTAGCTGTTCTTTAAAATCGTTGGGCACCAGCAATTCAAAAATTGTTTTGGCTAGCTCTGGGGTCCAGGCATTGCTTGTAGATATCTCATCGAGCATTTCAGTAATAAGTGATGGGCTCAGGTAAAGATCTTTTTCCAGGTCTCTTGCAGCGCCTGTGCTGGCACTGAACACAAAGCATGTACGGTCTTTTGAAGCAGTAAAGGATTCTTTCTGTTTCACTACAACCCGGTTCCACCAGGCGTCGCTACTGCGAGCCAGGATGCGCTTTCGGGCTCCCAGCAGGTCGTTTATTTTTGGGTGAATGCTGATGTTGAGCATCCGGTCGTTTTCCTTTTCTATTTTACGCAGCGAATAAAAAGCCCCGAGGGCTGCATCTTCGTAGAGCTCTACGAACTCCAGGTGCTGCACCGTAGCGCCTGCTTCTGCATGTAACTTTTTAAGCTTACCATTGGCGTTCTGCACACCTTGAATCACGGCACGCACGGCATTCTCAATAGACAATCCACCATAGCCGCTGCCCACGAGTAAAGATGAAATTCCGATGGCTCCATCTGCATCTGTTACGCAGGAAGTATTGTCTTCTATACTCAGTAAATATTTGATTACGCCAAGCTCTACAGATTGGGTTAGTTGAAACGCAGTGAACCCGGCCTGGGTGCCCAGCCCCACTATTACTGCACCTTTAAAAGCGTCGCTCATGTTCACGAACACTTCGCTGCTGCCGATTTCTCCGGGATAGATGCCGAGTTGATTCCTGTCCGACAAAGCAAATTTTAGCTGTTTGTCCACCTGAGCTTCGGCACTTGTAATACCATCATTTAAAAAATGTCCTGTTATCAATGGAAAACTGGCATAGCGAAGATCTCCATTGCTCACGGTAATCTTCAGCGGCATTTCAGGCACATATTGTTCCTCCACGGGAGTGAGTCCAAGCAAGGCATTCTCCACAGCTTCCGGTGACAGGTCATGATCATCTACCACAGGCGTCTTAAATAATTTTTCTGCGCCCCGCACCAGCGGCCGTATTTTAGTAAACAGGGCAGTTGTTCCATGCATTAATATTTCTTCAATACCCCGGAATAAAGACGGCTCATTAGCCAAGGCTCCATGGGAAACGTTTACATAATACACCGAATTATTTTCTATCATTTTCTTCGGAATACCACTCTCCCATGTCACGCTTTGATCACCTTCAGCAGTGCTCAAAAAAGTAAGTTCTTTTCCCTGGGCCGTTGTGTCTACACGGTAGGCGCAGGGTGTGGCTTTATCTTTTCCCGCAATGTACACTGCATTGTCAAAGTCGCTGCCTGCAATGGAAGCTGCAATTTTATTCCGGTAATTGTCAAATACTTTCAGGTCACCATCCGTTGGTAGCGGCCAGCTGTTGTCGCCCTTTGCCTCCAACATCAATTTCCATGTTTGAGCGTTGCCAAAATCATTGTCTTTTTGCTGGGCATGCGGCAACAAACTAAGCAACCCCGGAAACTTTGAAAAGATGCCGAGCAGTTCTTTCTTGCTGTGAAAAATATCGAGCTTGCTTATTTTATCGATGATGGCGTCGTTGCCAAACAGCACATACGGTATGCGGTAAGAACCCCCGAGCGGGGCACCGAGAAAGATGAGTTGGAAGCCCGCAGAACTGTTCAGCTTTGCCCAGGTAGCTCGTTGCGATACCATAAAATCTCTTACCAATACCCCACCCATGGAGTGACCAATAACTTTAATAGGTTGCTTGTAAGTGAGTAGCTCTTCTATTTTATTTTTAAATAAAACCGCAGTTTCATTGAGTTGCAGCCGCCAGTCAAAGGCAAAGGTTACTACATCATAGGATTGTTGCAGCTGCTTTACGAGTTTACCATAAGAAGTTTTGATGAGCGACTGGGCTTGGATACCGGAGGCTTTGATGTCTAATTTCTTGAGATCACCAGCCAGGAATCTTAAATAGTTGATCCAGATTAATTTGTCTGATGGCCCTAAGTTAGAACCCATGATACCCGGTAGCAACACTACAATAGGGCGTGTACCCGTAACTGTTTGAGCAAACACCTGGCCGCCATCCAGTTTTAAAATGGCGTTCCTGTCGAGACCAGCGGCACCTCTTTGTAAAGTTGTAAAGCCGGGAATGGCGGCATCAGCATTTGCTTTCAATGCCTCTAATACCGCGGCCTGTGTAGAAGGATTTTTAAAATAATGGAAATGGTCAACATCTGTAGCTTCATCTAAAAAATATTGAACATTGCTTTGCCGAATGGCACCACGGTACATGGCTGCGGTATTTACAACAAGATCGTTGTGCTTCGTAAAAAATAGTTTAGAGGCAATAATGAGCAAGGCTTTAAAGTTCAACTTCGTTTTGCAATTGCCGGATACAATCGCCAGGGGATTATCAAGGATTACCTGTGTGGACGGGCTATTGAGCGCTTTGATAAAAGGAGAATCAGGATTCATCGCTTCGAGCCCGGGCAGAATATCTACATCATTTTTGCAATTGATAACGGAGGAGGCGAGACTTTTGAAAGACACATACACGGGGTTAGCCATCAGCCCGGTAGCCAGTCCCACGAGGTTAAAGGTCATGTTGAAAAAATTATCCATCCTCCCTGAGGCCAGCGTAGTGCCGCTTGCAGGGCAAGCCACTCTTATAAATTTAGTGACGATAATTTTTTTATTTACCAGTAACTTATTGATGGCTTCAATATTTTTTATATCTGCGGTACGTTTTTCTTTTTTAAGAAAATTAATTTCGTTGCTATCAAAGCCGCGGTTACTTTCGTTGCTGCTGCAAAAACGGGCCAGCACATCGCCCACCAGGCCGCCACGGCTGTGAGAAATCAATTGTACCGATGCATGTTGCGGCAATTGCTCTACAATGGTCAGTACATTTTCCAGCGGACTTTTAGTAAGCGTTTCATGTTCCAGTGCCAGCACCTGGCCCTCATATTGTTTGTGCAAATAACGCCATACCTCAGATTGAAGGAGCTCTCCAAAAGATCCTTTGCTGGATGAGTTGGTACCATGTAAGAACAGTATCCATGGTTTGTTGGAAACAACCGGTGCAAACTCTTTGAAATGAAAATCCTGGTCTATTGTGTAAAGGCCAGTTCGGTTCTCCAATTGTTTTCTTTCAAAATCAGCTGCCAGTTCCCTGATCTCCACATTTAATTTTTTCTTTGTAAATACATTGATGGCTTTCAAGAGCACATCGCCTACCAATCCCCTTTCTGCATGCACATTGCTTATGCCGGCGGGTATCACAAAGGCTTCGTTGGCAGATCGCTTGATGGACACGGCCTCCGGAAATACATCTTCCAAAGTATCTGCATTGCAAAACCAGGTGGTTTCATCTTCAAAAAGCAGCTCTAGCACTTCCGATTGTTTCAATGTTATTTCATGGCTCGCTCCGCCAGCCCTTGTGGCAGGCCCAACCAGGTACCTTTCTTTTAGTTCAAACACTTCATCAGCACCTACAAGTGCGCTGGTTGTTTGCTTTAATCCTTGTACAACTATTTTTTGTATGCTCATGAGAGTCTATTTTACTTTTGATAATACTGGTCTGACTAAGGTGGCTTTACTCGCATTTATTACATGCAGGGTTCCACCCGTAATTGTTTAACTAATAAATAAGGCTGGAATGCCTGTTTCTCCGGCATTTTTAAAGAGGCAGGTCGCACTAGATCCATTTGCCGAAACGGGATGAGTAATACTATCAGAGAAGCCATATACTGATATTAATGGTGAATAATTTTGCACAAATGCTGGCTTCTTGTAATGTCAGGGTAGTAACGGTGTTGAAGGGGCGGTCGAAGGACCTGAGATTAACGCTCCTCTAATATCTAACAAAATTGTAATAATATCAAGCCCTTCGGCCTAAAATATTGATTCAAAGCGCAAATAGGAGTTTAAGTTTAAAGACAGCAGCAAAGAAATACTGTTAATAGATCGAAAAAAAAACCTACTTCCAGATTGTGGCATGATTTTGTCAATAGTAGGGTTATCGTTGGGTAAATCAGCAAATTCAACATTGAATAACAAACCTTAAAAAACATTTTTATTTATTACCTAAAACCAAAAGTTATGAAAAAAATAATCTACTTTTTAGCCTTAACGGCAGCGTTTACAGCATGTAAACCTAAGGCGACCTTAAATACCGATAAAGAAGTAGTATCTCTCACAGATTCTTCTTTTTACAACAGCAGCTATTTGAGCGATACTGGAGCCGTAGCAGATCCGGATGCATTCATCAATAGTGGTGGGGTAGTTTCAGGGAAGTCGACTGTACCAGATGCAAAAAGCAACACGGTTAGAAGGACGAATACAAGATCCAGCAATAATTCTGGAACTTACAACGGCGGTAGTAATCAAAGTAGCGGAACTGCAAGTGCTCCTGCAAGCACCCAGAAAAGAGGTATCAGTAAAGCAGCAAAAGGAGCAATCATTGGTGGTGTAGGTGGAGCAGTAGCAGGTGCAGTTATTGGTAAAAATGCTAAGGGCGCTGGTATAGGTGCTGTAGTGGGAGCCGCTGGTGGTTACATTATTGGCCGTTCTAAGGACAGAAGAGATGGACGTGTTAGGAATTAAGAAAACTAAATCATTGATATAAAATCTAACACCCGTTGTAAATTAAATTTTGCAACGGGTGTTTTCATATAAAGCAATGTCCTAATTTTGGACCTATGGCAGCATGTAATTTTACCATCCCCTTTACCGGCGATGCAGAAGCAGTACTTGACAAAGCAAAAAAAGCAGTAGAAAAGCAAAGCGGTTCCTTCACAGGAGATACTGCCAGGGGCGATTTCAGCGTAGCTTTTTTTGGACAGGAAATAGTTGGCACCTACAATGTTGCAGGCAACGATCTAAATATTGTGATAGAAAGCAAACCATTTATGGTGCCTTGCAATGCCATTGAAAGCTTTTTAAAAAGCCAGGTAGTTTAAAGATGCCGGAGGACAGATGTTAGATAGCAGATGTTAGATTTTTGATTTCAGATTTTTGATTTAGTTGGTAAAAGCATCTATCAACTTCATTACTTCGTAGCCCTCCTCGGGCGGGCATGGATTGTCACCCCCGCCTAAAAAGTAAGACACCACTTTTTCTATCATGGGTTGCTGCACATGTTGCAGTGGGGCAAAATCTATCAACTGTGTTTGCGCTTCTTTTCTCAGTATTATTTGTTGTTTATTAAAAACAGCAAAGGATAAGCTGCCTTCTGTACCAAAGATCTCGCAACAATCAGCCTCATCTTCGACAGCCGCATCGAAACACCAACTACCACTGAACTGAATACCAGATTTAAAGGAAATGATTCCTGTAACCATATCATCTGCTTTTGATAGGTGGCCACGATTGGCCGAAAAGCCGGCAGCGCCCGCAACTTCTCCAAAATAATACAGCATTAATCCCAGTTGATGCGGTGCCAGATCGTGAAACAGCCCGCCACCAGACTGTGCCGGATCCAAGCGCCAGGCTGTTTTGGGATCTTGCATTTCCTCGGCAGTTATTTTCTTTCTACGGTAATCGAGGCGAACATGCATGACGCTGCCAATGGCTTTCTCATCTAATAATTGTTTTATTTTATTAAAATAGAGCTGTGCTCTCCTGTAGTGAGCCACCACCAATTTTACATTTCGCTCTTCAGCAAATGCCATCATCCTTTTAGCAGCCTGCTGGTTCAGGGCCATGGGTTTTTCAACATACACTGGCTTACCTGCAGTAAGGGCGGCGAGGCAGTAGGCTTCATGGGAGTCTGGCGGGGTTGCTATGTAGATAGCGTTCACTTCCGGATCGTTGATTAGATCCGTTGCGCTGGTGTAAAATCGGGGAACCCCATGTCTTGCAGCATAATCCCTGGCCTTGGCTTCGTCTCTGCGCATTACGGCGCACAACTTTGACTTAGGCACCTTACTAAAGGCTGGTCCGCTTTTAAGTTCTGTAACATCGCCACAACCAATAATGCCCCAGTTGATACGTTCCATGTTCATGTTTTTTTTCAAATTTCAATTTATACAATTATGCCTATATTCCAATGTGTGTGCATGTGGGTGCCTTGTTATGAAGTTGTTTAGTTGCAGGCTTGTGAATTTCCAGACCGATATAAAGCACTTGCTGGCAGCACACCCCGCACATTAAAATTTATGAAAAACATCAGCAGCCCTGCGCCTATGCAACCTGCCTTTATGAGAAAAAAGTCTTTGCCTTTGTAGTAAAGTTATTACAGCAAATGGGTAGAATTTCCGCCTTCATAATCTTTGCAATTGGCTATTTTGCACGTCACCTCACACAAGAAGAAATAATTTTTAAAGTTCAAGCAATTATTTCTTACTATGAATCTAAAATCAATTGTGCTGACAGGTCTTCTTTTGTGCCTGTGTTTCAATAATATTTTGCAAGCCCAGGTTCAAACTCCGCGGTACATTCAGATGTCTGAAAAAACCAGTGCATTTTATGAATACCTCCCCCAGGGTTACCCTGAAGCCGGCCAGAAATATCCATTGCTTTTATTTGTACATGGGTATGGAGAAACGGGGCCCGGCACTGCTGCAAGTTTGCCCCTGGTATTGAGGCATGGCCCCCCAAAACTAATCGCCGCCGGCAGCTTCCCCACCAGTTTTACGGTAAACAACCAAACGCATAAATTCATTGTTATTTCTCCCCAGTTCATAGGGTTCCCCAGCGTGAATGACATTAACAACAGTCTCAATTATCTTATTGCAAACTACGCCGTTGATATAAATCGCATATACCTCACTGGCCTAAGCATGGGCGGGGCAGCTGCCTGGTACTACCCTGGGTACAATCAATATTTCGCTAACCGCATTGCAGCGACAGTACCCATTTGCGGAGCAACAGACGCATCGCCATCCTACGCAAATAATATAGCACTGGCAAACTTACCGGTATGGGCAACCCATAACAGTGGCGACCCCACAGTAAGCGTAAATGTGACCAACACCCTTGTTAGTTACATCAACACAAACCCCAGTCCGCCGAACCCACTCGCAAAAAAAACAATTTTTTTAAGTAGCTCCCACGATGCATGGACTCAGACTTACAGCCCATCTTTTAAAGAGAATGGTTTAAATATTTATGAGTGGATGTTACAATACCAACGCAACCTTACCGTATTGCCGGTGAGTGGCCTGGAGCTCAATGCAGTGCTTGCTGGCAATAAGCAAGTGAATCTAAACTGGACCACTACATCCGAAATAAACAGCCAAGGCTTTTCAGTATTAAGAAGCAATGACGGTAATACTTTTAACAGTATTGGCTTTGTAGCCAGCACAGGCACGAATGGCGGAGGAGCTACTTACAGCTTTACCGACAACGCCCCCCTGCAAGGAAAAAACTGCTACCGCCTTGAAGTGAAAGACAATGATGGTCAGAAATCTTTCAGCGATATCAAAATAGTAGAGCCAAAAGCCAACATTAGCCTGAGTTTTTACCCCAACCCTGCCCAAAATGTATTGAACATACAATCACCATATTTATATAAAAACGCCCAATTGCGCATCAGCAATGCAGCAGGCCAAAATGTGTTGCAACAGTCTTTGAATGGCACCGGAAATTTTGCCGTGAAAGTGAGTGCCCTAACACCAGGTGTGTATTATGGAAAAATTATAGCCGATGATAAAGTGGAACGCTTCAAGTTTATCAAGGAGTAAATAAAATGGTGATCAATCGCTGTGGCGCTGTCTGTTTTTTATTTGTGTGAAACTTTCTATTTTGAAACAATCTTTTTATGTGGGCTATTTAGTTTTGATAGTTCTAAAAGTAAGATTGATTCTTGGCTGAATAATCCGCTTAGTGGGCGGCAGGCGGTGTACCCAATGGGTTTGGGTTTCATCTTTCATTAACAGCAGGCTGCCATGGTCCAACAAAACAGAAACAGTTTGACCATTCCCCTTATGCTTAAACGAAAATTTACGTTCAGCTCCAAAACTTACGGAAGCAATGGCCCCATTTTGCTTAAGCTCCTTCTCTGCGTCACTGTGCCAGCCCATACCCTCTTCCCCTGTATGATAAAGATTGAGTAAGCAGGAGTTGAATGTTTCACCCGTTAATTGCTCGATGTTTTTTTTGAGGGCTTGTAATTCGGTTGTAAACGGAAGCGCCTTTTTTGTGATTTTAGAATAGTGGTATTCAAAGGCCTCATCGCCATACCACGCAACTTTTCTTTTGGTTATAATATGTTTACCAAACATAACGGCTTCGTCATTTTTCCACTCAATATCGTCTAATAGAAGTCGCATATAAAGATCAGATTCAGCAGCAGGCAAAATAGGGCCATAATAAAAAACGACACCATCTTGCGGTAGTAAATTGTTTGTTGCATCAGGAGTATCGTTAAATAAATTCATAACCAGCTTTGTGTTTTTAGTACAACAACCAAGTGCCTACCAAGGTTTACAAATTACTTCAGGAACTTACAGACTTATCCTTTAGCAACAACGCATATACAGGCAGGCTGGCACATATCTTGCCCTATTTACGTTAATCATATATAAACCAAATTTTAAAAATTTCAATTTAAACACATGGATAAAAACGAAACACCCGGCGAAAAAAAGGATGCCAGTATTAAGAATGATCCTAAAACATTACATACGCCCGATCCGCAGGACGAAATGCAGGGTCCCATTTCCTCATTGGTTCAAGGGGCAAAAGACAACATAGAAGAAAACAACGAATCTAAACAAGAGGCCGACGAAAAAAAAGAAGAAAATAGGTAAGGCCGGTCGCATATCATTTTGCCAGCCCCGTACGTTGCAGAACGCCGGGGCATTTTTTTTGATAGCTGCTTTGCCACTACAACACAGGAGAAAATAGGCGCCAAATCTTTTCGGGGAAGAGCGTATACCATTTTCTGCCCAGCCATTCATCTTTATCAATTTGGTCGGCCTGTTTAAGGTCTTCAAAAAATATCTCCCGCATCTTGCAAGCCATCTCCACATCGTACACAATTGCATTCACTTCAAAGTTGAGATCAAAACTGCGGTAATCCATGTTGGCTGTGCCCACAATAAATAATTTACTGTCTGTTACCAATGTTTTTGCATGCACGAAACCTTTGTTGTAAAGAAAGATTTCTACGCCGGCTTCTAAAAGGTCACGGTAGTTGCTACGGGAAGCTGCATTCACAATCTTTGAATCGCACACACCTGGCACCAACAGTTTTACTTTTAAACCACTGAGCGCCGCAATCCTCAAAGCATCCATAATGCTATCGCCCGGTATAAAGTAGGGAGTCGTAATTAATATTTCTTCTTTGGCAAGATAAATAGACTGTAGTATGCTGTACAGTACAGACGGCTGAGCAGAGTCCGGCCCACTGGCTGATATTTGTACAAAGTTGTCTTTTTGCTCGGCTTGCATTTTCGGAAAATACTTGTCCACCGGCTCAAAAGACTGCTCGCAGCAAAAGTGCCAATCGCTCATAAAAAGGTACTGCAGGTAATACACCGCCGGCCCATCCAGCCGAATATGCGTGTCTCTCCAAAACAACTTTTGAGGATCATTTCCATTTACATATTTATCACTTACATTAATACCGCCCACATAACCCGTGCAACCATCTATTACCACAATTTTGCGGTGATTGCGATAATTGATGCGATTGGCCAGTAAGTAAAAATGTACCTTATGAAAGGGGAATATTTCTATGCCTGCATCACGCATCCGCTCCTCCGTTTTCTTTTTAATACCAGGGCTGCCAAAATCATCGTATATAAATTTTACCGCAACACCTTGTTTAGCCCTTGCTATCAAGGCCTCAATGAGGCTGTTACCCGTAGTGTCACACTCGTAAATATAATATTCGAGATGTATGTGATCTTTTGCTTCGCTTATGGCCTGCAATAGGTTTGGGAATTTTTCCTCGCCATTAATGAGCAAACTAACTTTATTACCGGAGGTAAGAGGACTGCTGAGATCTTTTAGAAGCATGGTGGCCAACTCTGCATTCTGCCGCACTGCAGGATCCGCTGCATGCAGAGACGTTTCAATATATGACTCACTGCTTTCAGCAATGTGCTCTAAGATTTTTCTGTCGGTGACAGACTTTTTAATGTACCGCCTCTTACGCCAATAGTTGATGCCAAACATGATGTAAAAAAACATACCCAGCACTGGTATAAAAAAACTAAACAACAGGTAGGCAAGTGTTTTATTGGTGCTGTGTGTCTCAAAAATAATACGCAGACTAACCAGCAAAAGCAGGATAACGTAAACAACTATTGCTATAATAATCCAGCCCATAATTTACTTTTTTTGATGTTGCACCAGGCTGCCTGTTTACCTAACGAAAGCTACAATGTTTTAGCTTGATCAAAATAATTACGAAAGTACAACAGCTGGTACTGCACGGCTGTGCGCCAATAATTCCAGTCATGTTTGCCGGGTCTTTCTGTATAATCGTGCGGCACTTTGAGCTCGAGCATTCTTGCGTGTACTGCCCTGCTCATACCAACAATAAAATCTTCTGTGCCGCAATCAATAATGATCGCAAGGCTATCTTTATTGCGAAGATCAAGTTGCTTCATAACCGAATTATCGTAATACAACTGCAGCTGCGTGCTATCGCCCAGAAGCTTCTCAATTCCATACCGTTTATCTGTAATATTTTTTATCAGCAAGGCGCCGCTCATGCTGCCGCATGCAGAAAACATATCCTGATGACGGAAACCTAAAAATAATCCACCATGGCCCCCCATGCTCAGCCCCGTAATAGCCCTCGCTTTTCGATCAGCGATGGTATTGTAATGGGCATCTATAAAAGCAGGTACCTCCGTAGCTACATAGGTTTCAAATTGCATGCTGTCTGCCAGTGGACTGTTGAGATACCAGCCAGCCATTTTCCCATCCGGGCACACTATTAATAATTGATAATCGTCCGCATATTTTTTTAATTGCGGTACCAGTTGAATCCAGTTGCTAAAAGCACCGCCATGCCCATGCAACAAATAAACAGTTTCAAAGCGGCCACCAGACTTTCCATAATTTACCGGCTTTATCACCACTGCTCCGTAAGAGCGTTGCATGGCATTGCTAAAAATTTGTATGGTGTCTACGGTGCCAGCTTTAACCAGCAAAATATTGATCCCGAAAAAAAGAATGATTAAAGAAATACGCATTATTTTAAAATTTAGAATCGGTAAGATAAGGATTTTTAAAAAGTCATTATTGAATTCAGGGGCTGTTGGCCACCTATCATGTTGGTTAAAACGCCAACATTTTTGATGGAAGATTAAAGTTAATCAGAAAAAGATTCCACCATGCTGTTCATTAGATTTTTAGGGATTAAACCCTGTTTTAAATTAGTTCATCAAAGTATTGGCATACCCAAACCAGATTCCATACAATCATTTTTTTTCGATTATTTTCCGGTGATGATAAGTTTCCCTAAAGGAGTAACATCAACTGTGGCACCATCCTTTAGAATTATACTCCTGCACGAAACGGTAGTTTGAATAGTTGGATAACTGTTACTAAAACTGTAGGGGATAATCACATCCGTATTGGCATCCGGTATCCTGTAACTACTGGTGCAGCTCCAATTATTAGGCTGAAGCCATTCGTTTCCACTATTGCCCGTCCATTGAATAGAAAAACGCAACAACTTTTCGCTGCTGTAGACATTGCTGCTGCCATTACTGGCGAAGCATCTGAATTTAGCGCCGTACAAATTCGTGGGCGGTTGCACAATAGACAAGTTGCGGGTTGTTCCATTTGCATAGATCTCATTGTTAACTAAATTCGTAAACCCACTTCCAGTATTTATTTGCCATTGATAGGTGTAGCCAATACCAAGGTCATTCATTGTAAACGCTGCGCTGGAGCCAGGGCAAATGTTCGCTTCGCTGGCAGCGCTCGTATCCGTGGTAAGTGGGTTCAAACCTCCATGAAAGAAATAGCTGAATTTTTTTCCGTTGGCAACTTGTAAAAAAGAGATAGTACCACTATTTACATCGTACGCTGCATTAGAAGACTGTGCAATGCTTGTACCCACGCCAGTAAAACTCCCGCAGTTATCCTGGCCGAATGCAGAAATATTCAAATCATTGATGCCGCCAACATCTGAGTTACCATCATCCGGCTCATTTACAAGGCGAGCGAGCTCTGTATTCTTAAAATAAAATTTTACTCCCAACGTACCCTTTAGGCTGTCATAGGAATTGAAATAAAAAGACCTGTCAAGATATTCTTTATTTGCAAAATCTCTTTTTACAGCAAAAGGATTTAAACTGAGGTTACCACCATTGAAGGAAACGCTGGTGCTCACTTGGGAAAAATCTAATTCTGCCACCAAGCCCCCATTTACATCTAATAAATACTCTTTTTTGGTACTATAGGCAGGCACGCTATTGCCGAGTGAAAGGCTGTTACAAGAATTCCCTGTGCCTACATCTGCCCGACAAATTTTAAAGGTTTGGGAATAAGCAATAGCATATTCACAATCAAACAAAAAATAATATGTGGTAGCTGCCGTTAAATTTCCGATAACCTGTCTGCCTACGCTGCCAATACCGCTGTGCATACCGATCCAGGATTTGTTATTGCAACCGGCACTTGCTGGTTTGTAAAAATGATTTACGTAAATACTGGAAGAACTTAAAACCTCCATGTAGTATACGCCGGTAGTAGCTGGCGTAAAACTGTAGAGCAGCTCTTTACCGACGGTAGGATTTCCGCAAGAGTTGGTTGGATAATAACCATTAAAATCAAACAGACCCGCACCTGCCGTAACACTTGCCGTTATCGTACTGCATGCCGTAGGAATATTTATTGCATTTACGCAGTTTAAAAAAGTAGTCACAATTAGTTTACCGCTATTGGTACTAAATCCATTACTGCTACCCGTGCAGTTTTGCCGCACATACACATCGTATGATGTAGCCGCACTCAAACCTGCGAGTGTGAAAAAATTATTAGTTGTATTTCCCAAGGTGCCGCCAATACCAGCTGTGGCTGCAGTTCCTGGGGTGAAACCCGGGGCACCGTACTCCACTATAAAACTGCCACTACCCTGCCAGGAAAAAGAGGCGGAGTTATTTGTTGCAACGTCGGCTTTTAAATTGGCTGCTCCTGCACATACGGGAACATTTTCAACTACTACATCATCTACGTAAAAACCAGCATAGCTACTTGGATATGTCTTATAGATACCCTGAAAAGCAACGTATACTGTGCCAGTATAACCGGCGAGGCTAATCGTTTTTTCTATATAATTTCCTGAGGCCAAAGTGTCAGATAACAATGTAGTGTTGTAAGAGAACGGCGTATTGCTGGTAGCGGACAGTTTTACCTGAAATATTTCCGGATAGTAGGTGCCAGATTTTATCTTGAAACGTAATCTTTTATTGCCAGCCAGTGATAATGCTGGCAGCACAAGCATATCTGCAGTGAGAGGCACGAATACAGCCTTCCCCCCGCCTACTCCACCTGTTCCCACAGAAATATTCAACTGTGCATCTTGATCTACATCCAGGATTGTCCAGCAGGCCGGCAATGATGGAGCTGTTATTGTTTCAAAATTTTCTGTGATAGGGTAAACGGTCTGCCCACTGCAGCCGGTCGCAAAGATACTTTGCACGTTATTGCTAAAGCTTCCATCTTCACAAGGCACCCTTACATATACATCATAGCCTTTGCCGGGGGTAAGACCAGTTAATAATGTCTGAGAAATATTAGTATTGACAACGGTGCCTCCCACTCCAGGCACAGCGGATGTGCCGGGGGCAAAACCACTGAAGCCATATTCTATAATATGGCTACCGATACCCGGCCAATTTAGGGTAGCCGTTGTGGTACCGAAGTCAACCACTTTCACAAACTCTGGTTGCTGAGTGATAGTTTCATTTCCAAAATAGGTATAACTCTGGCTACACGCACTCTGAAAAGAGGCTCTCATACTGAATGTGCCTTGCTGGTTAACAGGGAAATCAATGGGACCACCAGTGCCATAAACATAGTCGACTGATTCGTAGTACCCGTAATAATTTTTACGAACAAGTTCATAATAAATACCCACCTGAGAATTGTCTAAACGCAAAGTTTTAAATCCCGAACACATGTAGCCACCCCCGCTCAGCGTTTGGGCTTGCGGCAATGGCACAATTACGACCTGAATTTTGTTGGCACAAGTAGCCGGTCCGCCATCTACAGATTTTTCTATCGTATACAAGCCTGCATCAGGAGCACTGTTCACTGCAAAGTCATAACTAATGGCACCCCCATTACCAGATAATGGGCCACGTTTTTTTGCGCCATCTTTATACCAGGTATATAATTCTCCAACCTGCGTCTGGGTGCCCACAGCTACAGAAGACTCCAGGCAAATATTATTTACAAAGGCCGACGAATTGTTGCAGGCATTTTGTGCCTTGGCTGAAAACCCCTGCAAAAACCAACAAAATAGTACGCTAAGAAAAAAATATATAGACCTCATAAAAAGACATTTGCTAATTAATAAATTTCCATTACCGCCATAATTGGTTCCACGGGATGCAGCAGAATTGAATTCACTCAAAACCTTCCAGTTGCATTTATCTCACCAGTACCCAGGCTCCCCATTTTTCTGGTTCAGTACGGTAAGTATTTTTCATTTTTTGCTGCGCCAGCAAAAAAGCTTTTTCTATGGGTTGGTGCTGAAACAACTGCCCGTAAAATATATTCATGAATACAGCCGTTTCCGAATCCCCCACATCCCAAAGGCTCATGAGCAGGTATTGTGCCCCCGCCATTTTAAAAGCCCGTTGTAAACCATAAACACCCTCTTCGCCCTGCACTGCACCCAATGCTGTTTGGCAGGCAGAAAGCACTACGAGCCTGGTATGTTGTAAATGCATAGTAGAAATTTCCAAGGCAGTTAATATGCCGTCTTCCCGGGAGGGTATACGTTTTCCATCCAACCTGTCTTGTGCCCCTGCAAACAATAATCCTGAACTGCGCAGAGGATCTTTCAATACCGCGGTCTGTATTTTTTTATTGCCTTCGGCCAAAGGGTTTGAATTAAAAAACCCGTGTGTGGCTACATGTAAAACGGCAGGGCTCCGGGATCCATTTAGACTTGCAATAGATTCCTCTACTGCCCGGCTACCAGTTAGCAACCCTGCATAAAAACCTGCACGCTGCGCCCCTGCTTTAATTGAATCAACTTCTAACTCGGTACCGGGCAAATAGGAATAATACGAAGCTGTTGGAAGCTTCGCGGCGGCTGGTGAAATTGACAAATCTCCCATGGTATAGTGCAATACAGACTCTGCCATTTGTGCACTATCAGCCTGGTAACGGATTCCTCCGTACAAAAAAAGACTGTCTTTTACTGTTAATATGTTGTTGGCTGCCTCACCAATTAAGGCTGTGCTATTCAATTGTTGCAATTCATACAAATCACTCAATACTTGTTTGTCGTTTACAGCCATAGCTGCGAAGGAAATTTTATAGAGCTCGCCGGCGGGAGCAAAATAGATCTTCTTTATCCCTTTTAAATAATTCTCCATCGGCTTCCAAACAAGCGGGTATAAAGAAGGCTTCTTTGAGAGGAGTTTGATACCCGCAAGTCCCCTTGTATACAAACTATTTATCTGCTGGCCGCTTCCGTTATTGCCCCAAACACTATCCAACTGCCTTTGCTCAAACAGCGGTATCATCACGGGCTGATTAATGCCTTTGCGAAGTAATAGCGCAGCGTAAAGAATGCTATCTGTCCAGGTTCTTCCGTTATAATAATTAAAGGAAACAAATTCTATCGATGCTTCGGCTTCACCAAGTTGTTGCTGTAGCTGCTGCCAGGTGGGCAACTGAGTAGTATTTTTAAATGCTGCAGATTTATTAGCAAGCATTTTTTCTGCAGCATTGGCTGCTTCTTCCAAAGTATTTACCTGCAAAGAATCTACTTCATCAACGGCACTATATGCATTGGCAATTTGCTTTTTCAACTTTATCCATGATTCGTATTGCTTTTGCAGGAGGCTATCGGTGCTTCCATCAATAGCAGCCCTTAACTGCAATAAAGAAGTTAAGATCAAATTCCGGTTCAGTAGCAATTGGTCGTAAACACCCTGAGCATCCTTGAGTAAAACATTTTTATAGCAAAAAGATAAATATTCGTCAGTAAAATTATGGCTGCTTAAAATATAGGCTAGCTTTTCTTTTTCACTGGTAAACCGAAATAACTTATCCACTTGTATTTTTTGTGCGTGCAAGGCTTCTTCAAAATATTCGTTGGCCATGCCGGGTTGCTGCATAGCCCAGTACACTTTTGCAATGCTCGCAGCATTCTCTACATAAAAAGGATGCACACGTCCAAGATGCTGCGCCCATAGCTGCCTTGCCTCCATAAAATATTGTAATGCCAATGAGTGCTTCCCCATGGCATAATAGAGCAGGCCAAGATTATTTCGGTTAATGGCATGATCGGGACTTTCTATAGGAGCGGTTTTATCCCATATGGCTTTTGCCTGCAGCGCCAGCTTTTCGGCTTCGTTTAACCTGCCCATATCACAATACAATGTTGCCAGGTTATTGCAGGTCTCAGCATAATCCAGGCTTTCCGTACCAGATTGCTGTGCTCTCACTAACAAGGCTTCCTGGTAAAGGGGCGCAGCTTTTTCAAAAGCCCTTGTTAAATAATAAAAATCGGCGAGGCGATTGCAACTGGCTGCGTAATCAGCATGAAGCCCCTGTGGTTCCATGGCTGCTCTGATGTTTCGGGCCTCCATGTATAAGGTCTCAGCTTTGTCATACTGAGCCATGGCTGTATAAATATTTGCAAGGTTCACACAAGTAATGGCATAAACCGGATGAGCTTTTATAGGGGGCAACAATTGCCTGATGCGCCTGGCTTCCAACACAAGCGGCTCTGCTTTCTCAAAATCACCCATAGCTTCATAAACAGCGCCAAGGTTGTTACAGGTACGTGCATAATCAGGGTCATCTTTACCAAGCAGGCTTTCCTTTATCCTTTTTGCAACCAGATGCATATTTTCCGCCTTCTTATATTCAGATCCGTTATAGTAAAAATTAGCAAGACTGTTACAAGTAATCGCATAAGCAATACTACTGTCTGTAAAAAGGGCTGCAGTTACCTCAAGAGAGGTCTTATAAAATTCTTCGGCCCGGGTAGGGTCTGTTGCCTCTAACACACGGCCAAATCTATCGCACAGTAGTGCATATTGTGGGTGAAGCGTAACATTCCATTTTTTAAAAATTGCCAGGCCTTCTTCTAAATATTTTCCTGCTTCAAGGTACTGTGACAACCGTAAGTGTTGCTCGGCCAATTTGCGCAGCAGTTGTATTTCGGCCAGGCTGTTTGAAGAATCTTTGGGAAGATTTTCCTGTGCTAATTGTAAGTAATGTATGGCATTGGTAGGTTGGTTCGATTTTTCGGCCACAGCTGCAGAATCTGTGTAAGCCTGCCATGGCTGAGCCCGGGCAAAAGCACCAACAGCAGAACATACCATAAGAAGCACCCATTTTTTCATCCCATACCATTTATCCTGAGCAATAAAGCTTAACGATTATTTTATAGGATGAGGATTGCAGCGGCCGATGAAGATATAGAATTACTTCAATTTTTTCTTCAGTTGATCACCCAGGGCGTCTACTAATTTTCCGGAATTGTCTATGATCAGTTGGTTTACAAATGTGTTTTTAGAACTCTCTTTTACATTCACGGTAATGTTATAGGCACCCTGGCTGTAGCTGGGCTGAGCGTTGTTTTTACCCACCACATGGTAGCCAAAAGAGCGGGGTACAATAAAACTTTGTCCGTCTAATTTTTTACCTATCAGGTTTTGATAAAAGGCATCGTAACCAGACTGGGTTCTATCTAACGGTGCCTTACGCAAAAAGAAATAAAATTTACCAAGTTCCATATTTTTGAAAAGCGCTCCCTGGCTGTTTACATACGAACTGTTGAAGTTAATTTCAAAATCCATGTTAAGGTAGTTGTTGTTGCCGGGCACTTTGGCTTTTGCATAATTTAATTGCAAGCTCTTTAGCTTTAATCTAAACATGGCATTATTCAAAATTTCGTAAGGGTTGGCCGCATCCAGTTCAAATTCTGCAGTGAGTGCTGTATCCATCTTTCCCTCATTTTCAAATATGCGCACAAGCTTAAATCCGCTAAACTGCAAGCCCAGAGGGTCAAATGGTCCTTCCACCGACAACTGGTCGTAAAAATAAAGATCCGTAAGGCCATAGCTGTATTCGGCATTATATTTCTTTTTATCCTTAGCTATCATTTGCTTTACCGCATTGCTCGCAAGTGAAACGGCGCCACCCACAATACCAGACAGGGGGCCACGGCTACCTGCACCCCTGCTGGCCATATCAGGCACATCCTGCATTTGTAAGCTTGCGTAGTTAATTACATCTGGCTTTTCCCGGATGTCCATTTTCACTTCTTCGCTTTCATTGGCAGATCCCTGACGGGAACCGGCACAACTGCAAAGAATGCACGAAAACATGGCAAGGATAAATAAGCTATTAAAAGTTGCTGTCATAAAATTTGTTCAAAGAGATTTTATAAATTGAATTAGCGGGGTCTAATTTTGCAGCCAGTTGGTAATAATAAAATGCCTCGGCCAAAAAATGATTTTCTTGTAGCAGGAATGCTTTTGTATAAGCAGTTTCGGCAGGGCTCGTTTCCGGAACATACATCATTATTGCCTTCACTGCCTTACTATATGATGACTTGTTCCAAATTTTCAGATATTTTCTTTCGCAGCCACTTCCCTCGTCTCCCACAATCTGCCAGTAATAATTTCCAGGTAACAAGTTCTTCCCGAGCTGATCCAGATGCAGCGGCGCTTTTGGCGTAAGTTGAATTTTCTTAAGCGCCTCTCCATCCATGGCCTGCTCAAATAAAGCAACAGTAGGGTTTTCATAGATCGCCCACCATTGAAGGGGCAGCATACCAGAATAGTATTGTATGGTATCAACCTGCATTGCCAAAGCTACCTCGTTGCACCCACGGCTTACTGCTCCTACATTTTTCATGTAAGCCTCGGGGTCTTGCTCAGGCTTGCCGTGCGGGTGAGTAAGTTGCTCCCACACATATTTAAAATAGGAACTGCTGTACGAGGCAGATGGTTTACATTGACCCAATAAATCTTTTACAGGGTAGCTGCCTTTTTTGCCAAGCTGAATAATTTGATAGTTGTTGCAGATGAGCACCAACTTGCTTCCCTCTGCCAAAGTGATTAAGTCTTTTATAAATAGCTGGTCACCTTTTTTTAAAATATTTTTCGAGGCTGCCTTACGAATATCTCCTTTGCAATGATACACTACAAAAGAAGGCTCTGCAGCCATGGCGTTAAAAAAAAAACAGGTTAAAAATATTGAAAAAAATAATTTCATATTAGTGATGAGCATGAATAAATAAAGAAGGAATACCAAACCGCTTATGCAGCCAGGTACTGATGGCTTCATAAAAATAAAGCACGTCAACTGCCAAAATAATGGCTACAAACGTGGGTGTAAGATTGATCTTGACATCCCATTTAAAATAAAACAACAGACCGAGGTAAACGAACAATACAGCAGAAATAATCTGCGCCATTTTTGCCACAAGGTGAAACCACAAATGTTTGTCTATAAAAAAACGAATAAACAAGCTCATGTGCAGCCAACCCAATACAGATGCAAGGAGCCAGTTAATCCATACCGGAGTTTTATTCACATAGTCACGATCTCTTATCATGCTAATGATATTGGCGTGTATAAAAACCCCATCCATATCGGGCACAGTTTTGCCTACCGATTTTTTATTAAAAGGAGTAAAATGTTTGTCTTCAATGCTGTTGGGATCAGGAGAAATATAACCCAACAAAATAGTTTTACCGGCAAACGAAATGGATGTTTCGTTGCCGGAAAGTAGTTCCTTGCCCTCCACCACAAGGAATTTTTCTGCGGTGCGGGTATAGTTCACTTGTTCTGTTAGGTTATTCCTCTTGGTAAGTTTTTTATATGCATCGGGATAAGCAACCTGTGCTACAGCTGCGGCAAAAGATTGGTAAATGATGTCTTTCTTTTTAATCATTGGCGCAGTATGCCTGATAGAGCCGCCTTCTTCGCCTACAAAATTAGCATAACCGGCATGCCTTGCATTGGGCAACAAAAATCCTTCGGCAGATAACAACGCTTTTTGCGATTGTAAATTATAAGCCAGCACTACCTTATCTGACTCCGAAAACAATTGTGCTAAAAGAGAATCAGGGCCGGGTGCTTTGGGTTGGGTAAACAAAACATCTACGCCAACCACGGCGGGCTTTTTACTGACCAACGCTGAGATGATTGCGGCGATTCCCACCCTGTCAGCATCGCCTATATTCATTATTACAATGTTGGTATCAACGGAGGTTTGGGCATTCTTATCGAATTGTGAGTAGGCAAGATCGTTGTAATCGAAATCCTGCAGGGCCATTTTAATAGGGTCCAACACATGGGTGTTGATGGGTACAAGTGCCAACAAACCCATCACCATAAAAACCATGACGGTAGCCAGGATGGTATCTCTTTTAAATAAATATTTAAACATGTAATTATTCGAACGTCCTTAAAACATTTTTATAAATAGACCAGGTAACCGGGGTAATGATAGTTTGACTCCTGGTTTTGGTGCCGGTATACAGCACATCCTCCAGCGGATTGTGAGGCCCGGCAGCCTCCGGCTCGGGACCTCTTTTAAGTACGCCTTCCTGGTCGAAAATAGAAAGATTGTTGATAGCCTGCTCTGAAGACAACAAGAAATAATTATCTGCACCTGCTGGCAAAGAAACAATGAAATCGGCGACCTGTACTCTTTTTTCGGCCACATTGTTATTGTCTGTTACCGGGAAACGATTTTCGGTATTGCCACTGGCAGCGGAGGGAAACAGTAGGTTCATGGTACCCTTGCTGTCTATAGAAAATACATAGATGTATCTTTTGCTATAATTACTTTTCCAGCCACCCTCCGAAACATCTTCTTCTACAAACATAGAAAGGGTATCACCCACTTGTACCTTGTCTTTTTTGAGCACGGCGCCTGAAGAATATCCCTGAAAACTCAATTTGAATGGAAATTTATTTTGCCCCTTGGGGCTGCTCAACATGAGCCAGTCTCTAATTTTAGCAATCTTAAAAGCAGACTCACTCAGCGTAGCTGCAATATCTGCCACTGATGCAGCATTGCCATTGTAATCTATAAAATCTGTGCGGGCAGGAAGACTTTCGGTAGTATCCTGTAAGGTTACCTGGCTTTTTATCAGGGCATAAGCCAATTGGTTTTGCTCATTTAAAACACCAATAAGCGAATACTGCGATTCGCTGGCATTGGATACCACTTCAATATTATTATAATTTTTAAACGTTTGAGCCAATTGCTCAAAAAGGGCTGTAGAGGGTGGCATAGTTACAAATGCCGAGGCTGATTTACCCAGAGAACTTTGAAAAGAAGCCGGGGTAAGCGTACCAGCTATTTGCTTTTTCCCTTCTTTTTTATCATTATAATTCCAGAGGCCATTTTCAAAATAATAAATCTTATCGGGGTTGGCCTTTGCAAGATCGGTAACCCAACGAATGGGCTTTGCCAACTTCACCGCCTGGTAGGTTTTTACAAATTCCTGCAGCTGTTTGTCGCCTACGGCTTTTGGAATATAAACTTTAAGTGCAGGAGCACGGCTACTGGCCCAGTTCACCACTTCAAAGAGTGTACCTGGCAATATTTTTTCTTTACTGCCATTTAAAACTTTTGCCAGGCTTTTATTGGCACCCCGCATTTCTACTATTTGCAACGTATCGGCATTATGTGCCAGCCGCACGCCTTCGGCTAACCCAAAGGCGTAGCCGCCCTGCATTTCGATACCTTTTGCCTCCGGGCGACTGCTTGCCACCATGAACTTATTTTTCGCACTCCCCTTTGGCAGCGCAAAGAGGGTTGCGTTTTTGCGGGAATCATTGCCTGCCAACACTGGCTCCTGTGTTTTTCCATAGTATTTCATAATGGCCGTAAGACTGTTGTAAATATCATTGGCCGAAGCATCCGGGGAAAGTTGTTGCAAGGCCCTAAGTAGTGCACTGGTAAAAGCGCCATGACTTATGCGGTTTTCGTCTACATGCTCTTTGGCAAATTCAAAATCCTGTGCGGCAGAAATTAGGAGAGCGCCCCTATCCTCGGGCCTTTTGGGTTCCGAAGGGTCTTTGGCATCGATGCCTGAGCCTTCAATGTACCTTGCCTTTGGGGGGTCGTTCAAGAAGTTCTCCGTGCCACGCCCGATTGAGCCACTATGGCAACTATCCAATATAACGGTAAGGAGTACACCGTTGTCTAAAAGCTGGTTGAAGTAAATCGCCAGTTCCTTGTCCCTAATATCTGTCACCCCTTTTTTCCATGCATCTGCCGGTACGATGGTCTCGTCCTTTTTATCTGTTTCTTTTGACAATGAATTTTTCATTTGGCTGCCATGGCCGGCATAATAAATAAACACTACATCTCCTGCCTTAGCCTCTACCACAAGCTTTTTAAGCTCAGCGATAATGCGTTCCCGGTTGGCTTCTGCGTCCAGCAGGGTGGTAATACTATTCTCAGCAAAGCCATACTTAGCTATAGCAAGATCCCTCATAGCGGTGGCATCGTTTACACAACCATCCAGGTTTGTCCACGATCTGCGGCTACCCATATCCGTAACCTCGTTTAGGGGTGGCTTATAAACATTTATGCCGATGATCAATGCCCGCTGCTTCTTTTGAGCTAGTAAGGGTTGGCTGCCAAAAAAAAGGGCAGTGGCAAATAAAAAAATTTTGCTTGTGATCGAAAAAGACAGACGCTTGCTGATCATGTGTTTCAGTTTTAAGGTTGACTTAGTAAGGGCTTTGCAAATATGGTACTTATTTGTTAAGGCCTTGTTATGTTAGATAAATATATATTTGTTGGTGTGAAATACCAATCACCTGCTTATCTAATAATTGTAAGATGAACAAACAGCATCGAATTCACAATTCCGGTATCAAACAATAAAATGTCAGGCTCATAAATTTCGGGTTTATAAATAAATCAAGAATACCCTCTAGTAGGTATTTACGTTATTTAAAAAGCGTATATTTTCATATAAGTTCTTAAAACAAAAGATCGATTCACCTTAAACCAAAAACAATGTCTAAAATTCTTCTCAGTGCACTAGTTGTCAGTTGTATTTCCTTACAAGTATCCGCACAACACAAAGGTTGCAGCACCATCGAACGCAGTGTTCGTGGCAATTTTCACAAAAACAGTTCTGACTCTACCAAGGCACGTGGCCTTGCAGATAATTATTTTTTGTGGGATCCTGGCACCGTCATCAAGGTAAAGTTTCTGAGTGGTAGCAAGGCTTTGCAGGATAAAATTAAACCAATCGTAAAGGAGTGGGAAAAATATGCAAACGTAAAATTTAATTTTATTACAACAGGCGACGCCGATGTAAGGGTGTTCATCGGTGACGGCAATGGCCATGATTCTTATATAGGGACGGTGGCACGATCCATTGATCCTTACAGCGAAACGATGAACCTCGATTCGGCTGATATCAATAACGATGCAGCATTTCTTAAAACAGTAGTGCTCCATGAGTTTGGGCATGCTATAGGATTGTTGCACGAACACAGCAGCCCTATCTCCGGCATCAAATGGGACAAAGAAAAAATGTATCAGGAATACGCAAAAATGGGTTGGTCAAAAGAAGATGTAGATTTCCAGGTATTCAGCACTTACAAGGTATCTTATACCAATGGTACTAAATACGACAATAAATCCATCATGCATTATCCGATCAACCCCGGCGAAACGCTTGACGGCTACACAATTGACTGGAATATGCAACTTTCTAAAGGTGACATTGACCTTATCAAAGCCTTGTACCCGATGAAGGGTAAGAGAAAAAATGAAGTAACCCGAATCGCCATTCAAAATTTTAATGGTATACTGCTGGAAGGCAACGATGCTAAGGAAGGTATCTCTTTATTTCCTTCATTCGACTTAAGAACAGGCGGCAAGGGCGGTAAAGTAAAAATGATCTTTAAATTTTACGACGAAGATGGGTATGGCTTTAGAGATGAGGATCAGACCTATGAAGAAAATGGCGTAGTAGCTACGATGCGCACGGTACTGTTACCCGTAAACAAAACAATACGTTACAACCAGAATAACAAAAAGGATTTTGAATTCTTTTTACCCTACGACCAGATTCCGTTCGACGCATTGAGTCAAAATATTCAGATCACTTTTAAAATTGTGTATGAAACCGGAGAAGGTGAGTTGAAAAATCTTTATACTTCTCAGGCCTATTCTTTTAGCGCTAAAGCAAAGAAATAAGAACGCCTCATAAAAATTACTACCATGAAATTGTATGTATCGTGCATCAGTCTCTTGCTTTCGTCTGCCTGTTTTGCCCAGCAATACCTCATTAAATACGACATGCAGTCGCAACAAACGAAGTATTATAAAATACAGCAAGAAGACACGGCTAAAGTAAAAAACATTGACCTTCGCAAAAACGGTAGAATATTATTACAGGTAAACAACTATAATCCTTTTTACTGGAATGCGAAAGTGACCGCCTTTAAAACCCCGGTAGATGAGGAAGTTGGTTATGGTGATGCGTTTAATCCGTTCAGCGTTCTGGCAGGTGGTATGGGCGACCTTATGAACAGTTTGCCCAAACTTGACCTTCCAAAAAGTCGTGGTCAATTGAGCCGGGAAAATATGGACGATGCTACCTATCAGTATCTTTCTACCGCTGCTGCCTACGCAGAAAACTATGATGATCTACAGGCACTCAATACAAAATTGGAAGAATTACAAATTGCTAAACTCCAATTGACAGAACTGAAGTTCAACATTCAAAAAAAAGAGGGGGACATTAAAAGGGAAGCGGAGAAAACGGTAACCAAAGTGCTAAGCACAAGCGAACTTGACCTTGGCAATGTTTTAAAAATTGGTAAGGGCTACAACAGCAACCTCAACAATGCGTTGCTTAATGCTTCTTCGCTACTGGGCAATTTGCAACAACAACAAAAAACGGTTAACAACCAGACCCTGTATGAGGAGAAAACCCTGAAGGAGATCGGCGAAAATGCGGGCAGTAGCTTCAAACAATTAGAGCGGTTAAGAACTGCACAGGCTGCCAATCCTAATCTACTCCTGGATGAGGTAGCTGCCGTTGCCAAATTGTACAACGAAATAAGTTCGGCCAACTTTCAGTTCTCTTATGCTGTAAAAAATGAGGAAGATATTTCCGATTTAAAATTGGAATTGTATCCCAAGGCGGAGCTCGCTTCCAAAGATACCGTCGTGCAATATTTTGAGTTGAACCGTAAGAAAAATATTCGGATCCGCAATTCAGTCGGAGTTTCTTTTAGTTACTTTGATGCCAACAACAGGAATTATTATATAGGTGCAGACAGCGTGATTCGTAAGGGGGAAAAAGACCTGTTTATCCCCCTCCTTTCTACCTTCATTCATTTTTATGCCGGCAAAACGCAGGGTATTAAATGGGGTGGTGCATTTGGTTTTGGCATACCATTGCAAGGAGAAAAGAAAGATGTAAATTTTTTGCTGGGTATAACGGCCGCCATTGGTAAAAACGAACCCATTCTGGTAACGTTGGGTGCAGCTGGTACCAAGGTAAACAAGCTGGCCAACGGGTATAGCCTTGGCAGTAAAACTTCCGAAACAGACCCTGCAAAATTGACCACAAGCGGCTACGGTGTAGGCGGCTTTCTGGGCATCACGTTTAATTTAAACAACCTTGGCATTGGAAAGAAATAATATCGAAATGATAAAGTATGCGATGGCATAAACAGGATAAAAGGATGCTATAATGGCATCCTTTTATTTTTACAATTTCCACTTAAACCGCATGAAAGAAAAAATATACATATTGCTGATAGCTGTATTTATTTCAACGTTGGCTACAGCCCAGGCGCCACTGGTAAAGCTGTTTGATCTTGTAAAACTGGGAGAAGATCAGGTGAGCAGGCAACAATATGACAGTGCACTCATAACATTTGACCAGGCAGAAAAAATTGTAGCAAACAATAATTTATACAAGGAAATAACCAGCTCCATATTGCTCAACAAAAAAGGGTTGGTTTACGAAGAAAAAGGATTGCCTGGAAAAGCACATGAATACCTTTTTCGTGCCTTGAGAAATGCCCGCAAATATAAACACGGCACAGAAAAGGAACAGGCACTTTTAGATTTAATTGACCTGCACCGGAATATCGTTAAAAAAAATCTTCCATTTAATTATCCTGTAATAAATGAAACAGAAAAATCAGTTGCTTATTTTCCTGTTGCTGACATTAAAACAGCAGGTGACTCTCTTTTGGTCACCATCCAGGCGGGTACAAATGATGGCATCCTTACTACAGAAAAATCGTTGGATCTCTTTACGCATTACGACCAAAAAGACAGCCTGCATCATCAGGATATCAGCTTTATTAGTTCTGCCAGAATTATGGAAACAGGAAAAAATAAAACGATTGTAAAAACCAAATACAGCGATATAAAGATACTGCCGGGCGACCTTGCCGCCGTCTACGTGCAGGCGCCACTAAACTGGAGAAAGTTATCTATCCGGAACCTTTTATTAAATAATTTATTTCTTGTAAATAATTATAAACAATATCCCTATCACTATAGGTTTTATTATTACTATGCCGACTCCTTAATTGAAAGTGAAACCTTTGAATCTTTTCAGGCTTCTGTTAAAGAGATAGTTGACCTGTTTGCCGGGGATACACTTACCAATCCCCAATTGGGTGGCAAAATTGAAAAAGGAATCTTCACCGGCTACAATGCCATTACTGCAATGATTGATAGCAAACCGGTACATTTAAAATTATTTTTAAACTTTGTAAACAGCTTTCCGGCAAAATATATTGGCAATAATTTCAGGTTCTCAGAAACCTATGCCACCTGGGTAATCAACAATACACCTCTGGAACCTGCCGATGTAAAACCCTTCCTGCTTGGTTTTTCAGACAATCAAAAAATACAACAGGAAGCATTTAAACTTGCTAGTCAAATTGAGCAGGACGAATTGGCGCAGCAATGGTTTAATGATGGCATGCAAAAAACAATTCTTGACAATATAAAAGAAGCCAGAACAACCGCCAACTTATTGTACCAGGTTACCGCTGCAACAAATGGCCGCTATGATAAGGGCTGGACTGATGTTCTTTCTGCCCAAATAGAAAAAAGATTATACAACAAACAAAGAGCAGACAGTTTTTTAAATAATGCCGCTTCAATCTTCAATCAATCAAAAAATGCTGAAGGTATTACCTGGGTAACAAATACTAAACAGCAATGGAAAAAGTCCAATCAAATTGATGTGGCTATACAAAACGGACATATTTTTCCTTATACCGTTACTCCTTCCACCAACCCAAGATATTTTGCAACTTCAGGTATGGATAACCTGGTTAAAATATGGGACAATAACCTTGGCAAAGAAATCATTACCATTTCAGATCATACAGATGAAGTAAGCAGTTTAGACTTTAGTGGTAATGGAAGGTATATGGCCACAGCGGGATTGGACAGTTTTATCAACGTGTACAATGCTTACGATTACAGCAGGATGTTTCGCTATAAGACTGCAAACCCGGAGAGAGTAATCAGGTTCTCCAACGACAACAAATTTTTGGTAACTGCAGGAAGGGATTCATTAATTAAATTCCGCAATATTCAAACCGGAGAAATTACCAAGACGCTTAAACTGCATAAAGGAACTGT
>JBKJKD010000178.1:0-3938 GCA_046597635.1 Ferruginibacter sp.
TATCACTTGTGGCATGTGTGGGTTGCACAGATGGGATGATGCTATAGTCTCCAAAAAAACTAAAATCTTTTTCATGCACAAATTGTAAATGAAAAAGATTTTAGTTTTTTTGGAGACTATAGCATCATCCCATCTGTGCAACCTACGCATGCCACAAGTGATATGTATTGGGCAGCAGATAGAGTAGGTGCAGAGAGGATGAAAGGTGCGTACGCCTATAAGCGCTTGCTGGCAACCAATAGTTGGATGCCATTGGGTACCGACTTTCCGGTAGAATACATTAGCCCCTTTAAAACTTTTTACGCAGCGGTGTTTCGTAAGGACGGTAAAAATTATCCTGCAGGAGGTTTTCAAATGGAAGATGCCCTGAGCAGAGAGCAAACCCTGAGGGGCATGACGATATGGGCTGCGAAAGCTGCGTTTGAAGAAAAGGAAAAAGGCAGTCTGGAAAAAGGAAAAGCCGCCGATTTTATTATGCTGGATAATGATTTGATGACTTGTGAAGAGCAGGTTGTTTTACAAACCAAAGTATTATATACCTACGTGAATGGCGAAAAAGTACATGGAAAATAGTCTGCGTAAGATGCTGTAACCAATATGAAAGTTTCACAGCACCACACATAGAAACAAGGATTGTTATAAACGAATACTTTGGGCATGCTGAATTTAGATGCGGTGATGTTGAAATCTTGAAAACATTTATAACCAGAACTGCAAAACAACATGCTTAATTTTAAGGCCTGTAATTTTTAAGCCCATAAAATAGTTTATCATGAAGTTTACTTTTTTAGCCTGCCTGCTGCTTTGCCTTTTTGCGGGGCATGCACAGGAACTGCGCTCTCCCAACGGGGAGTTTGTTATGAAATTTTCGTTAACGGCAGATGGAAGCCCCTCCTATGAGCTTTCTTACAAAGCCAAAGCGGTACTCAAGCCAGGTTTGTTGGGGGTGGAGCTAAAAAAGGCTAAAAAGTCTTTGCTCAATGACTTCAGCATAGCCGATACCAAAACCACTTCGCTGGATGAAACATGGAAACCGGTATGGGGAGAAGAGAGCACTATACGCAATCACTACAACGAACTTGCGATAACGCTTCAACAAAAAGAAACCGATCGCCAACTATTGATACGCTTTCGTTTGTTTGATGATGGGCTGGGTTTTCGCTATGAATTTCCCCAACAGAAAAACCTTACCTATTTTATCATAAAAGAAGAAAGAACGGAGTTTGCTATGGCGGGGGATCATACCGCTTTTTGGATTCCCGGCGACTACGATACGCAGGAATACGATTATACCGAATCTAAATTATCTCAGATTCGCAGCCTTCAGGCAGCGGCTATTACGGCCAATGTTTCCCAAACATCCTTTTCGCCAACAGGTGTACAAACATCTTTGATGATGAAAACCAGTGAAGGGTTATATATTAATTTACATGAGGCAGCGTTGATAAACTATGCTTGCATGCATTTAAATTATGATGATACAAGGCAGGTCTTTCAATCCTGGCTCACGCCAGATGCAGTGGGAGACAAGGGCTATATCCAAGCACCCTCTGTATCGCCCTGGCGTACCGTAATAGTGAGCGACGATGCAAGGGAAATTCTCGCATCTAAAATGACCTACAACCTCAACGAGCCATCAAAAATTAAGGAGACTTCCTGGATCAAGCCCGTGAAATATATAGGTGTATGGTGGGAGATGATTACCGGCAAAAGTTCCTGGTCTTATACAAATGAGTATCCTTCCATTCAATTAGGAATTACAGATTATACAAAAGCCAAACCCAATGGTACACATGCTGCTAATACAGCGCATGTAAAAGAGTACATCGATTTTGCAGCGTTGCATGGTTTTGATGCGGTGCTGGTAGAAGGTTGGAACCAGGGCTGGGAAGATTGGTTTGGCAACAACAAGGAATATGTATTCGATTTCGTAACGCCTTATCCGGACTTTGATGTTAAGGGGATCCGGGATTATGCAGCATCTAAAGGCATTAAGATGATCATGCATCACGAAACATCCGGCGCTACCCGAAACTACGAACGTTATATGGACACCGCTTACAAGTTTATGAATGAAAATGGATACGACGCTGTGAAAAGTGGATACGTAGGCAACATGGTACCGCCCGGAGAAAATCATTACAGCCAACCCATTATTAACCATTACCAATATGCAATTGAAAAAGCGGCAAAGTATAAGATCATGGTGAATGCTCATGAAGCTGTTCGCCCAACAGGCATCGGCCGTACCTGGCCAAACCTCATTGGCAACGAATCTGCCCGCGGCACGGAGTACCAGGCTTTTGGGGGCTCTAAACCCAATCATGTTACCGTGCTGCCTTTTACAAGGCTTATGGGTGGGCCCATGGATTATACCCCAGGCATTTTTGAAATGGACATTAGTAAGTTCAGCCCAAACAATAAATCGCATGTAAACAGTACCCTTGCTAACCAATTGGCATTATATGTAACCATGTACAGCCCCTTACAAATGGCTGCAGATATGCCCGAAAATTACAACCGTTTCCTGGATGCATTTCAGTTTATAAAAGATGTGGCAGTAGACTGGCAGGAAAGCCGCTACCTGGAAGCAGAGCCTGGATATTACATTACGGCAGCACGCAAAGC
Source organism: Ferruginibacter sp. (assembly GCA_046597635.1). Lineage (GTDB taxonomy): Bacteria > Bacteroidota > Bacteroidia > Chitinophagales > Chitinophagaceae > Ferruginibacter. Next base: position 2,629 of record JBKJKD010000178.1, read on the forward strand.
AAAGGGCAGCGGGCAATGGTTTGTAGGCAATGTAAATGGCAATGCGGGCAGAACATCAACCATTAATTTTGATTTTTTAGATGCGGGTAAAAAATATGTGGCTACCATTTATGCAGATGCTCCCACGGCACATTATAAAACAAACCCACAGGCTTACAGCATTCGCAAAGTAATCGTATCCAGTAAATCAAAGCTTGCTCAATACAGTGCACCGGGAGGCGGCTATGCTATTAGCTTTGTAGAAGGAAATAAGGATAATATGAAGAAGCTAAAAAAGCTATAATATATTAGCATTAAAATTTATCATTGTAAATAAAAGCCCCGGTGATGTACCGGGGCTTTGTCGACATTGGATCAAAACGGTCTAATTTTTTGCCAGGTCAAATTTTCTAAATATTGTTTTGATGGCAGATTCTACTTCTTTGGTTTTTATTTTTCTACTGTCTATTTGTTCTGTGGTCCAGCCCTGCCAAACCATCTTATCGGTTTTTGTATCAATCATAGAAATGGTAACGGTACCTTCTTGCACCTGCACACCATAATTGTCATAACCAATAAACCTGGAAGGATAGTACACATTAAAGTACCTCTGGGAGCGTGGATTGTAGAATGTCCTAAGATAAGATCTGGAATAAACCGGGTCATTCTGTTGCACAGTGGTGCGCTCCACCAACACATCGTAACTCAGCAGCAAATCGGGCTTAGTGGTAGCCTGTTTCCAACCTGCATTTTTTTCCAATTCCTGGTTTACGATTGCCTTCACTTTACTTTCTGTTATGTCATTTGTTCTGTTGCTGTCCGTTGCAGCTTTTTCTATCCATGCAAAAGTTTTGTATTTCCCAAAGTCTATAGAATCATCTTTTTCAATGTGCGCTGTAGAAGCACAACTCATCAAGGTAAAAGAAAAGAGGGCGACCAACCCTGCGAAAATCCATGTGCGTTTTTTCATGATGCTCTCCTGTTTTTTAATTGTAAATAATAACACTACTATCTACGTAAAAATCATTCCGGTTTTTCAAAAGAAATGTGAAATAAAACAGCCGGTTCTCTTAACCAAAATTTATAAAAAATGAATTAACAGAGGGAGGATAGCGTATGCCGGAAATAGATGCGGCCATACGTGATATTTTAGAAACAGGACCACACGAATTAAAAAAGGAACTCGTTTTGCAAGAAATTTCCTTTAACAAAATCTTACCTAAGCCACATTAATCTTTGGGCTTAAAAAGTCTTCTCATAAAACAGAACGACTGAAAAACCCGTTCTGCCCTGACAGATGAAAAAACAAATTCTACTCTTATTCGTAACCG
>JBKJKD010000004.1:0-4385 GCA_046597635.1 Ferruginibacter sp.
CTTTTTAACATCCTTTGCCAAATCATTCAGGTGCATGTTACAAGTGTTGCCATCATAACCCATACTGGCAATGCCCACCTGTGCTTTTTTTAAATCATCTTCTGTTAACCCAATACCATACAACATGGCCTGAGCTGCCGGTTGTGTTTCGTCCTGCGTAAGCACACGGGAGTATTTGTTAAGGAGCCCAGCCCCCTTGCCCCCCGGCGGGGGGTTCTGCAACGTCTCATTATGGTTTGTTGTTTCAATCATTCGTCAATTTTCTTTTTTTTGTTTCTAGCAGCGGAGTTTTGGTCATCATCGTTGTGTCACTCACTTGTACTTTCTCCGCTTTTAGGAGCATTATAGACCATTAAATGTCGGTCAGACGGAGACCCCCGCAGAGGCGGGGCAGGCTGTCAGACCGGGTGTGCTTGGCTCCAGTTCTTTTTCCAATACCCTGTTTTTATAAGCCAATTGAATTCTTTTTCCAACAGAATCCTTCCATGCTTTTTTAAAGGGCTGATCATCCAGGCTTTCCCATCCAATAACCTCTGCTGCGGTACCACAATAAAATACTGCATCGGCCTCTCTTAATTCAGCAATGGTTATTTGCTTTTCGGTTATTGGTATGCCGAGCTCGGCTGCTATTTCTATCACCGTTGCTCTTGTAATACCTGCAAGGATATTTCCCAAAGCAGGCGTAAATAATTGTCCGTCTTTTTCATAAAACACATTTGCACCGGGACCTTCTGCCACGAAATCATTCATGTCTAACAAAAGCGCTTCATCATAGCCTTTATCTTTTGCTTCCTGGCAGGCGATGATAGAGTTTACATAATGCCCACCCACTTTTGCCTGTATCATAAATCCTTTGGGGTTGGGCCTTTGGTAAGAAGAAAGGCTCACTCTCAATAATTTTTCACCCAGGTAGGCACCCCAATCCCACACGGCTATCATGATGTGAGAGGAGCTTGCTTTTTGCAGGCTCATATTGGCCGGGCAAAAAACCAATGGGCGGATATAAGCATCCTGCATCTCATTTTTATCAAGGATTTGGTAAGTAGCGTCTATCAATTCTTCGTTTGTCCACGGGTAGGGAATATGTACCGATTTTGCAGAAGCTCTCAGCCGGTTGTAATGTTCTTCCGCTTTAAATATCCTGGTGCCGTTGTCCGTCTTATAGGCACGAATGCCTTCAAAAGCGGAGTAGCCGTAATGCAGCGATTGACCAAACAAATCTGTTTTTGCTTCCGAGGCTTTTACATACTGCCCGTCTAAATAAATTATTGTGTGTTCGTTATAATACATCTTCTTCTAAATAGTTTTTTTAGGATCGGTTTTATATAATGGTGGATTTTCTCATTTCAATATTTTCCTTTCTTACTGTTGGAATTTTTCCACTCACATAATCACAAATCAATTCTCCAAGGGTAGAAGTAAAATAAAAATTAACCGGGTCAATATCTTTGGTTACAAAACCATTTTGTAAAGTCCAGTTCACTGCTTCTCTTACCAATGTGGCTTCGTTATGCAATTCAAGATGATCGAGCAGCATGGCCGCACTCAGGATAGAACCCAAAGGATTGGCAATATCTTTTCCGGCGGCTTGCGGGTAAGAACCATGAATGGGCTCAAACAAAGCCACACCATTACCTACAGATGCTGATGGCAACAAACCCAGAGAACCACTAAGCACACTAGCTTCATCGCTGATGATATCGCCAAACATATTTTCTGTAAGTATCACATCAAATTGTTTTGGGTTCTGTATAATTTGCATTGCTGCATTGTCTACAAACATATAATCAACCGCTACATCAGGGTACTGTGCAGCTATTTCCTGCACTACTTTTCTCCATAGCCTGGAAGTTTCCAGCACATTGGCTTTATCTACTAATGTTAATTTCTTTCTTCGTTGTTGAGCAGCTTTAAAAGCAGGATGAGCAATGCGTTCTATTTCTGCTTTGCTGTAAGCACATTCATCCACCGCATATGTTTTTTCCTGGTTGGTTTCTTTTTTGCCAAAGTAAATACCGCCTGTCAACTCACGGTAAATCACTAAATCTACCCCTTCAATAATTTTGGTTTTTAATGGAGATAAATGGAAGAGGGATTCATAAGTTGTTACAGGTCGAATATTTGCAAACAACTGCAACGCTTTACGCAATTTCAGCAAACCCTGTTCTGGCCTCACTTTGGCATTGGGATCATTGTCGTACTTAGGGTGCCCGATCGCTCCAAATAAAACTGCATCGCTGTTTAAGCACATTTCAATTGTTTCATCGGGTAGGGGATTGCCGGTTTTGTCTATGGCAATGGCGCCCATTAAACCGTAATTAAAATCAAAGTGGTGACCGAATGTTTGAGCAATCGCTTTTAAAACATTCACCGATTGGGTGGTTACTTCCGGCCCAATGCCGTCTCCTTCTATAACTGCAATATTTTTTATCATGGGTTTATCTTTAAGCCATTCGTTTTTCAAATAATTCTATTTCGTCTTTGATGCTTAGTAAATAATCAATGTCATCGTACCCATTCAATAAACATGTCTTTTTGTAAGGGCTTATGTCAAAAGCCTCCCCTAAATCCCCTCCGGGGGAGGGGACTTTCGCAGTCCCTACTATTTTAATTCTCTGTTCGGGGATGTTTATTTCTACAGTAGTGGCAGGATCTGCTGCTACTGCTTCAAATAACTTTTGCAGATAAGATTCACTCACCGTAACGGGCAGCAGAAAATTATTCAGGGCATTGTTTTTAAAAATATCAGCAAAAAAACTGCTTACTACCACATCGAAACCTGCATCTTTTATAGCCCATGCTGCATGCTCCCGGCTACTGCCACAACCAAAGTTTTTGGCGGCCAGCAGTATATTGCCATTATAAATCGGGTTGTTTAAAGGAAAATCCATTTTAGGATTTTGTTCATCATCATTTTCATACCGCCAGTCACGAAAAAGATTTTTACCAAATCCATCCCTGCTGGTGCCCTTTAAAAAACGTGCAGGAATAATCTGGTCTGTATCTACGTTTTCTATGTTGAGTGGGACACAGGTAGAAGTGAAGCCCCCTGACCCCCTAAAGGGGGAACCTGGATTTGTTATATCGTTATTCTCTTTGATCATCTTTGGTATGTGAAACTTTAAACTTTTCTATGTTTAATTATTATTTAATATTTCAAATGAAGAGGCCAATGTTTCTTTAGAAGTTGCCGGCAAAAAATCCCGCACATCGGCTACCACACCCGTGATAGCAGCTACTGCCGCAGTAAGCGGGCTCGCCAAAAATGTTCTAGCATCCTGTCCCTGTCTTCCTTCAAAATTGCGGTTGCTGGTACTGAGACAATATTTGCCTGCAGGTATTCTATCTTCATTCATGGCAAGGCATGCGCTGCAACCCGGCTGCCGCAACTGAAAGCCGGCAGCCTCAAATATTTTATCAATGCCTTCTGCTATGGCCTGTTGTTCTACCTGTTTGCTACCAGGCACAATCCAAACTTCTACTCCTGTTGCTTTTTGTTTTCCTTTTACAAAGTCAGCTACGAGCCGAAGGTCTTCGATGCGGCTGTTGGTGCAGCTTCCAATAAATACATAGTCTACTTGCTGGCCCTGTATTTTCATGCCGGCTTGCAGGCCCATATAGGCAATTGATTTTTGAAACGAGGGTAATTCATTTTCCGTTATTTCATGAAGCTCAGGCACATGTCCACTTACTGATATGCCCATACCGGGGTTGGTGCCGTAGGTAATCATCGGGGTAATATCTGCTGCAGCAATAGTTAGTTCTTTTTCGAAAACTGCATCGCTGTCACTAAACAATGTGGTCCAGCTGGCAACGGCATCGTCCCAATTTTCGGGCGATGGAGCAAACTTTCTTCCTTTTATGTAATTAAATGTGGTTTGATCAGGGGCAATCAAACCGCAGCGTGCACCCATTTCTATACTCATATTACAGATGGTCATTCTCGCTTCCATGGAGAGAGAACGAATAGCCGACCCGGCAAATTCTACAGCGAAACCAGTAGCACCGCTGGCTGATATTTTTGAGAGAATATAGAGCACTATGTCTTTGCTTACCACCCCTGGATTCAATGCTCCCTCTATAGAAATAAGCATCAGTTTGGGTTTTGTTTGCAGCACACACTGCGTGGCCATCACCATTTCTACCTCGCTGGTGCCAATACCAAAAGCGATGCTACCAAATGCACCGTGGGTAGAGGTATGACTGTCCCCGCAAACTATGGTCATACCCGGTAGTGTAAGGCCCAACTCAGGACCAATCACATGCACAATTCCCTGGTAGGGATGACCGAGATCATATAATTCTATACCATGCTCTGCACAATTTTTTTGCAAGGTTTCTACCTGCACTCTTGACAAAGTTTCTTTGATAGGCAAATGTTGATT
>JBKJKD010000053.1:0-2796 GCA_046597635.1 Ferruginibacter sp.
TTTTTAAGTTTTGCTTATAATGGAAGTTAACCGCCAGAACGGTTATGAGTATATTATTAACTTCAGACCTCCTGATCCCACCCAATAAAATCAATGGTTTCACCGGTATTGTTCGCAAATAAAAAATGACCGAAATTGCCATCAGTCAAAGAAGATTTCGATGCAATTAAAACTACCTGTTTTTCCTACTGACACCAAATTGTTCAATTCCTGTTTTGGTGTTTTTACAAAAGGCGATATAGTATACTACCTGCACAGTGGTCAACCAGTGGGCATGCACGACAAAAATGATTTAAGCTCCTTCCGCTGCAAAATAGCACAGTTTATATCTGTTGGGCTATGCACCCGCACCGAAGTGTGCAAAACCCTGCATCTTACCTATAGCTATGTAAAACGGTGCTGCCGCCTTTACGAGAGCCAGGGCGAAGCAGGCTTTTGGGAAAAAGACAACCGGCATGGTCATGCTTATAAGGTAACGCCTGATATGCTTAGGCGTATCCAACAAAAGCTTGATAAGGGAGAAAAAGTGCTTTCCATTGCTAAAAAGGAAGGTATAGGTGAAAGCCATATCCGTTATTATATAAAGAAAGGCGATTTAAAAAAAAGCCTGCCGATGAAGTAAATACGCCTGCCGCGGCTACAGAACGGGGAGAGCGTAATGCCGAAGATACTTTTGAAGGTGGTGAAGGACTTGGCGTGGCCACTACCCGTGCAGAAGAAAGAATAGCGGCATCAATGGGATTGCTTACAGAGGCGCCTGCAATATTTAAGGCCGGCAACAGTATTGAACACGCGGCCGTATTACTGGCGCTGCCCGCCCTGCAAAGTCAGGGACTTCTAAAAGCCCTTGAAGTATATGGCCCCCTTCCTGCAGGTTATTACAACCTTACTCATATATTACTGCTGCTGGCCTACATGGCACTGCTGCGCATCAGAAATCCCGAACAACTTAAAACCTGCAACCCCGGTGAGCTTGGACGAATAATGGGACTGGATCGGGTGCCGGAAATGCGCTGCCTGCGCCAAAAGATAAAGCTGATAACCGCACAGCAAAAAGCTGTAGATTTTGAGAAGTCTCTTTTTGCCGACTGGGTAAGGCCGGAGCAAAACTCCTGCCTGTTTTTCTATATTGACGGGCACGTACGCATTTACTTTGGCGACAAAGCCAACCTTAGCAAAACATATGTATCCCGCCAGAAACTCTGCCTGTGCGGCACTACCGAATACTGGGTAAACGACCGGCAGGGCAGCCCTTACATGTCCGTGATCGGTGAGCTGAACGAACACCTAAGGTTCGTTATTGAAGAACAGATTGTACCCAGGCTGCTCGAAGACACAAAAGATATGATAACGCAGCAGCAATTAGATGGCAATCCCTTACTGCCCCGTTTTACACTTTTTTTTGACCGTGAAGCCTACGATGTTCCCTTCTTTCTCCGCCTTTGGCAACTCCACCGTATAGCCGTGGTTACCTATCGCAAAAACGTAAAGGACAAATGGCCCGAGGAAGACTTCAACCCTTTTGAAACACAGGTGATTAATAATAAAAACACTATGCTTCTTTGCGAAAAAAAAGTCGAACTGGGCGGACACACCTTCCGTGAGGTGCGCAAACTAGGCGAAGGAGGGCACCAAACCAGTATCATTACCACCAACCAAATGCTTACCCTCCATGAGGCTGCAGGCGGATTGTTTTCCCGTTGGAGCCAGGAAAATTACTTCCGCTATATGATAGCCGAATTTAACTTCGACAGGATGGTTCAATACGGTGTGCAGACAATTGATGAGAACACGAAAGTTGTTAATCCCGCTTATAATAAGCTTACACAACAAATAAAAAAGACCACTGAAAAACGACGGCGTACAGAAGCTCAATTGTACGAGTTAATGGAAAAACTACAGCAACCCTTAAAGCCTCATGAGCAGGCACGGGTAAGCGAAAAACAGGCAGAGGTGCAACAAACTTCACAAGCATATGCCACAAAAATTGCTGCATTAAAAGCAGACAGAAAAGTAATAAACCGAACTATTGCCCTAAAAGATATGCCCCGGAGCGGACGATACAATTGCCTGAAAAAAGAAAGCAAACTATTTATGAACGTAATAAAAATGATAACATACCGGGCAGAAACAGTATTATTCAACCTGATCAAACCTATATTTAAAACCGCCGAAAAAGAAGGAAGGCAGATCATACAGTCCATACTCGCTTCCGATGCCGATATACTGCCTGACTGCCAAACAAAGACACTTACCGTAAAAATACATGGACAAGCAACACCCAAAATAAATGAAGTACTCAAAAATTTATGTGAACAGATGAATGAAACTAAAACCATTTACCCCCAAACAGATTTAATCATTATTTTCAAAACGGGATAGTTCTTATTTACGTGAGATCAGGAGGTCTGAAATTACACAACCATGGCCGATGGGCGGTTTACCTGCAAAACACCGATGAGTTTATCGGGTGGTGCGGCTTAAAATTTCGCCCCGAACGCCACGAGGTTGACCTGGGTTACAGACTGATGAAAAAATATTGGGGCCACGGCTATGCAACCGAAGCAGCCAAACGTACAATTCAATATGGATTTACCGTTTTACAATTACCACGCTTATTCGCAGCCGCCCATGTTCAAAATTTCGCTTCGCAGAAGGTGCTTGAAAAAGTGGGATTTCAATACATAAGAGACGAAATTATTGATGATTGCACGGCCAAAACTTATGAAATCTTACTTAAAGATTTTCTTAATACTTAAGCATTTTCCCGATTTCATCCGCCAGAAAATAAAATTT
>JBKJKD010000123.1:0-30438 GCA_046597635.1 Ferruginibacter sp.
TCGCTGGGTTCGCTTAGGGTTCGCCAGGATTATTTGATTGCGCAAGGTTTGCTGGCACCATTCAAAGACGGGATGCCTGCAAATAATCCAATGCTTGCCATGGCCCTGCAGCGCCTAAGGCAATTGGCTGCACACGAAGTGGGTCACACGCTGGGGCTTATGCATAACTATCTTGCCAGCACAGAAGGCAGGGCAAGTGTAATGGATTATCCTTCGCCTGTTGTTACGCTCAACAAAGATGGTCTCCCGGATGTATCCGAAGCATATACCAACGAGATAGGAGCATGGGATAAAGTAGCCATTGCCTATGCATACAGCGACTTCGGCAAATTAACCGATGAAAGTGCAGCGCTCAACAAAATAATTAGCACTGCTGCCGGCAACGGGTTGCATTTTATTTCTGACCGGGACGCAAGAGACCCCGGCGGTATGCATCCTGCTGCGCATTTATGGGATGAAGGCAAGGATGCAGTTACGGGGCTTAGATCGGTGATGCGGGTGAGGGAAAAAGCCCTCTCACAGTTCGGTGAAAACAATATTCCCAAGGGCACCCCAATGGCTTTGTTGGAAGATGTACTCGTACCAATTTATCTCTACCATCGCTACCAATTAGAGGCCACCAGCAAATTGGTGGGCGGCATGAATTACTCGTATGCGCTGCGAGGCGAGGACCAGTTGATTACTAAAGCCATTAGCCGGGAAGAACAATTAAAAGCGCTGCAGGCCATCACAGATTGTATGGAGCCGGCCTTCCTTGCGCTGCCTCAGCGTATTACAGATTTGATTCCGCCGAGACCTTCCGGCTACGATTACAACAGGGAACTTTTTGCCCGCAGAACCGGACTCTCCTTCGATGCGCTTGCAGCGGCAGAAACTGCGGCAGACCTGCCCCTGGCTTTGTTATTCAACCCAGCAAGGCTGAACCGAATGGTGCAAAACCGGGAGATGAATAATGGACTCGGCATAGATGAATTGATTCGCTTCCTGATGAACCGAACGTTTGAAGCACCCAAGCAAAAAGGTTTGCAAAATCTTATCGTCCACCAGAATGAGCAGTTGTTGCTCGGATATTTAATGAGCGCTTTGATGACACCGGAACTTTCTTTTGCCAGCCGGGCTGCCATCCAAAAAGCACTGAATGACTTGGAAAAAGATACGGAACAAAAACTGCTGACCGCAGGTAACAACGAAAGGGGTTATTTGCTGCTTACACTAGATAGGATTAAGAACGGGCACTCTGCGAAGCCGTTTGAGGCCAAGGCGATTCCCCCGGGAGCACCCATTGGCTGCGACTTTTGATATTTGAAACTGTCTTCATTACTCCACAAAGAAAAGGCTCGCCGTGCGGCGAGCCTTTTCTTTAAAACTAAAATTTATTTTTAGGCAGACTGATCTCTCAGCGCTTTAATTTCATCATGAGACCTTTTGATGATGTCTTTTTGATGGCTGACCAAATCCCGCAAAAAAGTAGGTAGTTCTTCTTCTTCCAAAGCTGATTTGTAGGCTTTAAGAGCGGCATCTTCTCCGCCCTCACAAGAAGCAAGAATAGCATGCCTGTCTTTGCCAGAAAATGCGGCTCTCACATCCATCCAAACCCTGTAAAGTTTACCGCTCGTTAATGTGCCTTCGGCCATTTCTCCACCATGAACCTGCACCTCATGACCAAGTGCCATGCGGTTTTCTCGGCTCTCAGCTATCATTCTTTGAAATAAAACAGTAAGATCTAAATCCTGGCTAGCCCCTTCGTCTCTCGATTTTAGTTCTTCCAGGGCTTTTTCGTAGCCTGCAATACGGTCGTTGTTTATCAAAACAAGATCATTTAAAGTTTCCGTAAATGCTGCGGTTGTATTTTCCATAATTAATAGTTTTTTATGAAGGGGCTTCAATTTCATGCCAACCTTTTTTAGATTGAAAACTACCGCTCTGCTCCTGAGAAAGGGGTTTGTTTACCCCACCTGTTGCTGAAATTTCCTGTTGCGTCACACTGGCAACATGCCAACATATATCAGTGAAAGAATTATTTTTAATTCTGTTGAAATATTTCTCGACAGCAGCGTATTCCCATTACACCAAATTAAAATGAAATCCCCGAATTTGCGAAAGCCTTGCGGAGTGCGGGAAGCAGTTTGGCATTGCACTGGCAGTTTTAAAGGAGTGTTTTAAGATACCAGTATTCAGCCGAGATGAAAAGCCCCGTTTTGTTTCTAAATGGATATAGCCACCGTCCCGGTCTAATTTTTGTAACTTATAAGCGTCGAGAAATAGTTCTTAAATAAACTAAAAATAAGATGATGAATGCTAAAATTGGAATTACCCAAAAAAATTTGGAAGGAGTCAATAAATTACTAAACAGTGTACTTTCAGATACAGTAGTACTGTACATGAAAGCTAGAAAATTTCATTGGAATGTATCCGGAAACAGTTTCATGGAATTGCATAAATTATTTGAACGCCATTACGAAGCACTGGACAAGGCAATGGATGAAATTGCTGAAAGAATAAGCAAACTTGGTTTCCTCGTTCCAGGCACTTTAGCAGAGTCAATGAAAGGATCCTGTTTGAAAGAAGCTCCGGGCAAAAATCCTGACCAGCAAGGGATGATCAAGGAATTGCTAACGGATCATGAAACAGTAATTGTTGCGCTGAGAAAAGCGGTAGATGATTGCGAAGACAAGTTTAAGGATAAAGGATCTGCAGACTTTTTAACCGGCTTGTTATTAGAGCACGAAACACTCGCCTGGACCCTCCGCCGTTACCTTCATTAAAATTTATTATAAAAAAAGCAGGCTACCATGGGTAGCCTGCTTTTTTTATATCATTGCTTAAGAATGACTTCTTAGTTTGCCAATAGCCGTATCAAGGGCTGCTTTCATTTTAGTGGTGGCGCCTGTTACGGCATCGTCGTAATTGTTGGCAAGGTTTGTTACTGCAATGGGTTGTAATCCCTCAAGCCTCGCTTCCAGTACACACTGTTTATCATTTAATCCTTCTTTGTGTCCGTTGTTGTCGCTAAGGTGCGCTTCTATTCTTGTAATTTGATCACCGAACCTACTTAGTTTCTCTGCGATCACAGCACTCAACCTTGCGTTAAGCGTTTCGGTTCCATTCACATTGTTGGCCGTGTTAAATTGAATTGTCATAACTACTATTTTAGTGAAAAATTAAATTGATGTTTCTCTTACAAAAGTATCCATTTTTGTGCGGGCAATATTTTATTTAAGAAACATATAAGACATTAGGTTTAAGCATTATTCGATAAGCTTGCGTTAACGCACTGCTATGGTAAGTTTAAAGAAATTGATAGATTGTATAGAGCACTTAATTTACTTTTTGCCAAAAAATAACCGGCAGGCTGGTGAACAATCTAAACCGCTAACCGTAAAATTTAATTACTTTGTTACATCAAGCAGCAAGCCTAAAGGCGCTGTTGCTTTACTAAAAAATTAATGATGAAAATTGCAACTTATAATGTGAACGGCGTTAATGGCCGCTTGCCAGTTTTACTTCGTTGGCTCAAGGAAACACAACCAGATATTGTTTGCCTGCAGGAACTAAAAGCGCCACAGGAAAAATTTCCGGAAGAAGCTATACTGGAGGCAGGTTATAACGCCATCTGGCACGGACAAAAAAGCTGGAACGGCGTAGCCATTCTTACCAAAGGACATGAGATTAAAGAGCGCACCCGCGTGCTGCCAGGTGACGAGGATGACGAGCAAAGCCGTTACCTTGAGGCCAGTGTAAACGGCATCATCGTCGGTTGTCTTTACTTGCCAAATGGCAATCCTTCTCCAGGGCCGAAGTTTGACTATAAACTGAAATGGTTTGAGCGTTTGACAGCGCATGCAGCAGAATTGTGGGCTTCCGGCAAGCCCGCTTTATTGTTGGGTGATTTTAACGTGATGCCTACAGAATTGGATGTGTACAAGCCAGAACGCTGGGTAAACGACGCATTGTTCCGCCCAGAAACCCGGCAGGCATTTCATAACCTGTTGAAGCAAGGTTGGACCGACGCCATCAGAACCTTGTATCCCAGCCAGGTCATTTATACATTCTACGATTATTTCCGGGATGCCTATGGGCGCAATGCTGGTCTTAGGATAGACCATTTTCTACTGAGTAAAAAACTAAAAGACCGCCTTGTAGCAGGCGGTACAGATCATGCCGTGCGGGGCTGGGAAAAAACAAGTGACCATGTGCCTGTGTGGATAGAGTTAAAGGATGAATAAAAATTAATTTGCCACCCAATTATTTACAGCAACCACAACCGACTTCATCCAATTTACCATGGCAAATAATAGTATAAACCTTCAGCCCACACTTCAAAATCAACTCATCATTGCAAGGCCCTTGCAAGCAGAAGACTTTGAACCGCTGTTTGGAGCTGCTTCAGATCCACTCATTTGGGAACAGCATCCCAACAAAAATCGCTACCAGCAAAAAGTATTCGAAAATTATTTTACCGGTGCTATGGATTCTGGCGGCGCACTGCTTGTGAGTGATGCTGCTACGCAGGAAGTAATCGGCAGCTCCCGCTATAGCGAGTATAATGCTACTGCAGGAGTAATTTCGGTTGGTTACACATTTTTTAAACGCAGCCATTGGGGCAGGGGCTACAACTATGCCTTAAAAACTGCCATGTTAGATCATATATTTCCTTCGGTAAATGCTGTAGATTTTTACATTGGCGCAGATAACAAACGCTCCCAGTTATCGCTGGAAAGATTTGGTGCAATTAAAATCAGGGAAGAAGTTATGGCCTACTTTGGCGAACCTTCCCGTCCAAATTTTGTGTATCGAATAACCATGGAGGAGTGGGAGCAATTACGTACAAGCCACCTGAAATTCGCCCAGGTAAAGAGGCCTAATTTGGGAGAACAACTTCCATAATATTACCAGCATTTCTTTTGCCTTCGTTAGAAATATATAAGTTACCCTTCGGGCTAAAAGTAATGCCCTCTGCTTGATGAAAATCTTTGCCCAGGTTGTACATTTTTTTAATAACCCCCTCTTTGCTTAACTGCAACAGGCGTGCTGCGGGCCCATCTGTTATAAAAATATCAAGGCTAAGCGGATGAATGTCAATATCGGAAGGCATTAGGGTTTTGTTCTTTTTTTTCTGGTTACGCTGAAGCAAAGGGTCATTCAGGCCTATGGTAAAAGCGGGTGTTTTTAATAATTCCTTGCTAATAAGGTCAAAGGCATAAATGCATCTGTAGCCGGGAAAGTTTTCATCGCCATCTTTACCTGCCAGTAACAGGCGCTTGTTAGCGGCATCAAATGAAATACCTTCTATATTATTTTTTGCTGTGAGATAGGTTTTATACATCACAGATTTTTCGGTAGCGAGATCAATTTCATAAATTACCCCATCCGACCTTACCGCATAAGCGATGTTACCAACGATGCACAATCCTTCAAAATCGCCGGGATCGGTAAATCGTATTGATCGTTCGATGCTGCCGGTTTTCTTATTAAAAACAAAAATTACTCCCTCTTCATCCTCTACACAAGCAAACCGGTCTTCGTCTATGTAGGCAATACCAGACACTTCTAGCAAAACATCAGGGAGTTCCCATTTATGGATAATTTCAACATCCAACTTATCAGCGAATGTTGAATTACCCCATACTTTATTAGTAATCCCTTTATTTTTTTGAGCAGTAGCTTTTGCAAAAAAAGATCCGATATCATTCCTAAAAAGCAGGCCAAAGAAAAGTAAAATGAGGATTATTATGGAAGCTTTTTTCATTGAGTACATTTAAGGATTGCATCCTGCAAAGGGCCTGTAATGGTAACAGACAAAAATAATTTTCAGGAATTGCTGGACGGTTAAAGGTAAGCCGAAAAGAAAAAAGCACTTGTTAATATACGTTAGTCTTTCTTTACCTGGCAGCGGGAAGTAACTAATAGGCTTTGGGCACTACCCACCAAAAGTTCTCCTTTTTCTTTGATCAGAGATCCTTACGGCTTCCGCCGGACTTAACTTTAGAGCTGGGCCAGTTACGAGCTATACCTCGTCCTCGTCAAAAGAAAGTGTAAGTTGTTGAAGTGAGTTTTTCACGGGGCGGCAAACAACGTCAGCTTTTTCAAACATCATGCGGGAAGCCCTGGCAGCATCGGTGGCTGCATATTTATCGCTTAGGTACACTACTTCATTGATCCCTGCCTGGATGATTGCTTTGGAGCATTCATTACAGGGAAATAAAACGGTGTAAATTTTACAACCACTAAGATCCATTCCAATATTATTGAGAATAGCGTTGAGTTCTGCATGGCAGATGTAGGGATATTTCGTATTCAAAAAATCGCCCTGCTTTTCCCAGGGAAAGTCATCATCATCACATCCACGGGGCAGGCCATTGTAACCGGTCCCTACAATTTTGTTTCGGTCGTTTACGATGCAGGCGCCCACCTGTGTGTTGGGATCTTTGCTTCGCTGCGCACTTAGCAGTGCTACGCCCATAAAATATTCATCCCAGGAAATATATCCTTCTCTCTTTTGCAAGTTGGTTAGTTTAACGGTTAAGTGCTGATGCCGGCTCTTTGTGGTTGAACCAATTGAGTATTAAAGACTCCCCGTTTCGTTCTTTTCTTCCCGCTCCACCGTGATGCTGCAATCGCCAATGAGTGCTGCCATGGCGCCAACCGCTGCAAGTAGGGGAGCTATCAATGCACCCACTACTCCTATGGTGAGCGGAAAAGACATGATTTCTTTACCAGTTTTATCATGAATGGCAATTCTTCTTACATTGCCCTCAGCCACCAGCTCATTTATTTTGTTCATTACCTGCTCACCCTTGAGGGCAAATGATTCTTTAAAAGTAGACATGGTATAATAGTTTAATTGAATAAAAATTGATGGCTTAAAGGTAAGCTGTGCAGCTGAAATGATGCCAACCTAATTGCAGGCGGTCGGTGTTTTGTTGCAACCATTGCTCATTGATGGTTTAGATAAACTTTGGCAAAGGGGGAGAAGTTGTTACTTTTGTGCGCTTCCTTAATAAGAGGCTTTTAAAGGTCTTTCTGTGAAGCCTGAAGCAGCCGATAAATAATTTAATATTAAAAGTAAAAATCCTCCGGGGTTCGTTTTATGAGCAAAGAACTTACAACAAGAGCAGCAGATTATTCGCAGTGGTACAATGAATTGGTAGTGAAAGCTGCACTGGCAGACCATTCTGCCGTGAGAGGCTGCATGGTGATAAAGCCTTATGGTTATGCTCTGTGGGAAAATATGCGTGACCAGCTAGACAAGATGTTTAAAGAGACCGGGCACGTGAATGCTTATTTTCCGTTGTTTGTTCCAAAGAGTTTATTTGAAGCTGAAGAGAAGAATGCAGAAGGTTTTGCCAAAGAGTGTGCGGTGGTTACGCATTACCGGTTGATAGCTGACCCTGAAAACAAGGGTAAATTGATTGTAGATCCTAATGCAAAGCTGGAAGAAGAGTTGGTGATAAGGCCCACGAGTGAAGCCATCATTTGGAATACTTACAAAGGCTGGATACAGTCTTACCGCGATCTTCCCTTGTTGATAAACCAATGGGCCAACGTGGTTCGTTGGGAAATGCGCACCCGCCTTTTTTTGCGCACTGCAGAATTTTTATGGCAGGAAGGTCACACCGCTCATGCCACCAAAGATGAGGCCGTGGAAGAAACCGTAAAAATGCTGAACGTATATGCCAGCTTTGTAGAAGAATTCATGGCTGTGCCAGTTATTAAAGGCGTAAAAACTCCCAGCGAAAGATTTGCAGGCGCAGAAGATACCTATTGCATAGAAGCCTTGATGCAGGATGGTAAGGCGTTACAGGCTGGCACGTCTCACTTTTTGGGACAAAATTTTGCCAAAGCTTTTGATGTAAAATTCAGCGATAAAAACAACAAACTAGAATATGTGTGGGCTACCAGTTGGGGCGTAAGCACCCGGCTTATTGGCGCTTTGATAATGGCGCACGGCGATGACCAGGGTTTGATTATGCCTCCAAAAATTGCCCCTATCCAGGTGGTGATCGTGCCTATCTTCAAAGGTGAGGATGGAAAGGCTTTAGTAGATGCAAAAGCCAATGCAATAATCAGCGAATTGAAAGCCCTCGGCATAAGAGTTAAATATGATGACAGCGACAATGCCCGGCCAGGATGGAAGTTTGCAGAGTACGAACTCAAAGGGGTACCTGTAAGAATAGCCCTTGGCCAAAGAGATATAGAAAACAATGTTGTGGAACTTGCGAGGAGAGATACCAAAGAAAAAGCATCCGTTTCCATTGATGGGCTTGGCCAGTATGTAAAAGATTTATTGGAAGAAATACAGCAGGCTATTTTCAACAAGGCACTTGCTTTTAGAACTGAAAATACCCGCAAGGCGGATACCTGGGATGAATTCGTTCAATTACTCGACGAAAAAGCAGGTTTCATTGCTGCACATTGGGACGGCACTGAAGAAACTGAAGAGAAAATAAAAGAACAAACAAAAGCAACCATTCGTTGCATTCCGCTTAACAATACTTTGGAAGAGGGAGTTTGCATTCTCACCGGCAAACCCAGCACCCAGAGGGTTTTGTTTGCGAGAGCGTATTAGGAGAAATTAAAAATTAAAAAGTCAAAAGTCAAAAGTGAAGAGTCTGCTGGTAGTGGGGCTTTTCACTTTTGGGTTTAACACTACGGAACTGCACAAAGATTTCCATTTTTCAGCCTACGGATGTTTACAAAGATTTCACCTTTCACCTTTCACTTTTCACCCCTCATAACTGCACAAAGATTTCTCCTTTCACTTTTCACCATTCACCCTTCACCTTTCCTTTGTGGCTAAATAATTATAATCTTCTAAAAGTTTTTCTAAAAATGCAAGGGCAGGTAGGTCTGATTGTATTTGCAAAACTGTTTTTATTTTCATTTCTACCCGGTAGCACAGTTCGTCGCTGTGCCTTCGGTGTGCTTGTGTTACCACTGTTTTAATGGTGTTGATATCATTGTCTGAAAGCCGCATTACTTCCGGGAAACTCACTTTGTAATTTTCGCTGTTTACCTGCATAAATACGGTATCGTGCACACTCATATTAGACCGGGTGTCTATTACCACCGTGCCGGCGGCTATATCTCCCAGGCGCTGACTTTTGGGAGAAAGTGAGATTGCAATTAGTACGGCAATGCCCAGTAAACCGGTGATAATGATGTAGGCAAACAAAACTTCATCCGAAAAATAAATGTAACCAAAGAAGAAAGGCCATTCAAAAAATTTAGTAATCCATCTAAGTATGTATTGCCCTGCAGTGGGCTCGCTACCGGTGAGGCTGATTACCCGGATGTTCATGATTTTTTTACCCAGCGTTTGCCCGTTCATACTTATTTCTGTTACCAGGGAGTAAAGCAACATAGGCAAAGAAATGATGATGATATCCAGCCCGGCGTTACCATTACCAAGGCCAAGCGCTCCATACAGCACAGTTTTCATAGTATATAGGTAAATGATCAACATTCCGAAGTCGATAAGATAACCCAATAACCTTTTATGAAACGGCGCTATTTCAAACTCCAGGTCTATATTGAATACGGTATTGATTTGTACTGATGCCATGCTTACTGCAATTTACACTTACAAATAAAATTATCCCTAAAAGGTTATTTTTTTATTATTGAAAAAAGAAGCAAATTGTATTGAAGACAGGGTGCTGCCAGGATTTTAAACCAATCCGTTCAAAATCTGTTTCAGTTGAACAGCAAGGCACACCCTCTTACCACCGGTACTATGAGAGAAGCGATGTTTATTAAAAAGAATGTGGAGAAGTGGAATGAATACCAACAGGAAAAATCCACGGATCCTGATGAAACGGCCGAACGTTTTATTACCCTCATAGATGACTTGTCGTACGCTAAAACTTTTTATCCCAAAAGTAAAGTCACCCGCTGGATCAATGGCCTTGCTGCCGGCATCTACCAAAGCATATATAAAAACAAGAAAGAAAAATATAGCCGCCTTTTCGATTTCTGGCAGTACGAACTGCCCATGATGTTTAAAAAACATCACCGTACTTTTCTTTTCACTGTGTGTCTTTTTTGTTTGTTTGTAACCATTGGTGTATTAGCTTCTCATTCTAACCCGGAGTTTGTGCGGGGCATACTGGGGGGCAATTACGTAGACATGACGGAAGAGAACATTGCCAATGGCGATCCATTTGGCGTATACAAAGATGAAAATCCTTTTACGATGTTTGTGCGCATTGCGTTCAACAATATCAGGGTGGCATTCCTCACTTTTATTGGTGGTTTTACCCTTGGCTTTTTTACCTTAAATATATTGTGGAGCAATGGCATTATGTTGGGCTCTTTTCAATACTTATTTTTTGCCAATGGTCTTGGAATGCAGTCTGTACTGGTTATATGGATACATGGTACGCTTGAGATATCGGCTATTGTTATTGCCGGAACAGCGGGTTTTGTGCTGGCAAATAGCATTTTGTTTCCGGCCACCTTTACAAGACTGGAGTCTTTTAAAAGAGGCATTAAAGATGCGGCCAAAATATTAATCGCCCTGGTACCTTTTTTTATTGCAGCCTCTTTCCTGGAGAGCTACGTTACTCACCTCATGAGCCAAACGTATGATAAACAAGTAAACCAAGGCTTACCGGTGTGGGTGAGCATTATCATACTTGTTGCATCGCTCTCTTTTATTGCGTGGTACTTTGTAATATGGCCCATAGTATTGCACAAGCGTGGTAAGTTTATAAAGAACGACGATATTGTTAAACGCCTTTACAACCGGCATGCTTAAACTGCTCACTATATTTTTTATCATTGCCACCACCTTGGTAACAGTGCATGCGCAAACGCCTTCAGCGGATTCTGTGATGGCTGTGCAGGATAGCCTTTCGTCCGAATTTTCTGACGAGGAAGTTGATGATCAACAGTCATCTTCAGAGCAGGAATTGTATGATACTATTTTGAAAATCTATCCCATTGAAATCTCTCCGGATACAGTGGCCCATTGGAAGAGCAAGAAAGAATTTGCGTATGTAAAAAACCTCGATAGTTTATTAGAAGCGTCACAAAAAAAAGAGAAGGTAAAAAATAGAGATAACTCTGGCGGGCCCAATCTCTCCTTGCTGGGCAAAATTTTTAACAGTGCCTTTTTAAAGACGCTGTTGTGGATGATGGCTTGCATATTTGTTGCAGTTGTGCTTTACCAGTTGTTTAAAAACAAAGGGCTGTTTGCTGCAAGGGTGGTGAAATCCGTGGAAGAGGAAACTCCGTCTATACCTGAAAATATCTTAGAGCAGGATTTTGAAAGCCTCATTCAAAAGGCGAAAAAAGAGGAAGATTATCGCCTGGCCACACGCTACCAATTTTTAAAGACTTTGCAAAAACTGAAGGAGAAGGAACTGATTGAATTTTCAGTGGAAAAAACCAACGGCTTGTATGTGCGGGAAATCCCAGAAAAATGGCGCAACGATTTTGCCGGTCTTATTCTTACTTATGAATATGTGTGGTATGGTAAATTTAATCTCAAGCTTCAACAGTACGAGCTGCTGCAACAGAAATATATTTCCTTCAATCAAAAAGTATAACCACCAACTTGGATAGAAAACTGCAACATATCGTTTTATGGATTCTCCTAGCCGGAGGTTTGTATTCCTGTAACGGACTTAAAAAGGATCTTCCCGATTTGCGGGAGCGTTATGGCCCTATGGATACAAAGCCGTTTGGAGCCTATACGGCCTATCACATGCTCAGCAACATTTACAAGGATAAAACGATCATATTTACAAAAAAGGCCTTCTCTGAATTTTACCACGAAACCCAGTTTGACTCCGCTTCGCTTTACGTTAACATCAGCAATAAATATTTTGTGAGTAGTGCAGATGCACAATCGCTGCTAGACTTTGTGTATGACGGCAACACTGCTTTTATTTCTGCTTCGCAGATAGATAGCAACCTGATGAGCAAGATCTACAGCAGGCAAGAAACAGGTGACTTTTTAAATATGTTTGCGCCGGCAAAGTATCGCCGTTCCTCGGTGAGTTTGCTGCCGGATGATTACTCCAGCCTGGATAGTTTTGCTTATTACTACCGCCCGTTTACCGGTTACTTTTCTGAAATACACGGAGACCGCGGAAGGATAACAGGTTACAACGACGAGGGTAAACCCAATTTTATGATTTTCTTTTGGGGCAAGGGCCGGCTGTTTCTGCATTGCGCACCGAGGGCTTTGAGTAATTATTTTTTATTAACCGGCAACAATAATTTGTATTTGAAACAGATGATGCAAATGATGACCGAAAGGCCGGGAAATGTTTTTTACGACAATTTTTACAACAAGAAAAATTTCCGACAGGAGGATGATAAGTCTTTCTCAGCGCTGGATGAAATACTGAAACACCCGGCCCTGGCCATTGCATTTTGGATAAGCCTCGCCTTGCTTTTGCTTTATATCTTTTTTGGGGGAAAAAGAAAGCAACGCATTGTGCCGGTAATTGATCCTGTAAAAAATACGTCGATAGCTTTTACTGAGGCAGTTGCTGGTCTATACCTGTCAGAGAAAAATAATAAAAACATTGCTGACAAAATGATCAGCTATTTTAGTGAGTACATTCGTAGCCGATATTTTTTGCATCTGCATGCTCCAAACAAAGATTTTATAACAGTGCTTAGCAAAAAAAGTGGGGTAGAAGCGGAGCATGTACAGTCTTTGTACAACAGCATACAACAGGTGGGCCTGGCGCAGGATGTAAGTGATTTTGAACTTTTATCGCTCAATGAACAAATTCAACAATTTTATAAAGCAAGAAACTAATGGAAGAACAATTTTTTGAAGAACGTACAGCCGTGTCAGAATTGAATGAGAAGATGGCGGATATCAGGGCCGAGATTGCAAAAGTAATTGTAGGCCAGCAACAGGTGGTAGATCTACTCCTCATCGGTATTTTGTGCGATGGTCATTTGCTGTTGGAGGGTGTACCCGGTGTGGCAAAAACCCTCGCTGCCAAGTTGATAGCAAAAATTATTGATGTAAAGTTTAGCAGGCTACAATTTACTCCCGACCTGATGCCCGGGGATGTAATCGGGAGTTCTGTATTCAACCCCAAGGAAGGAAGTTTTTATTTTAAGCCAGGGCCCATTTTCAGCAACATTGTTTTGATTGATGAGATAAATCGTTCGCCCGCCAAAACGCAGGCGGCACTTTTTGAAGTAATGGAAGAGAGGCAGGTAACCGTAGATGGCCAAACCCACATCATGGAATACCCTTTTTTGGTATTGGCCACGCAAAATCCTATAGAGCAGGAAGGTACTTATCGCCTGCCGGAAGCACAGCTGGACAGGTTTTTATTTAAAATAGAAATAGGTTATCCCAGCCTCCATGAAGAAGTAACCATACTGGCCAACCAGCAGGGAAGAACGCAGAATGAACTGTTACAAGATGTGAGCAAAGTACTATCCGCACAAAGCATACAGCATTACCGCCAGGTGGCACAACAAGTAAAAATAGAACACCGGTTGATTGAATTTATTGCCGGTATCGTACACGAAACCCGCAACAATCCTTCTTTATATCTTGGCGCAAGTACCCGTGCTTCTCTAGCATTGCTCAAAGCATCCAAAGCTGCGGCAGCATTAAAAGGAAGAGACTTTGTAATACCGGAAGACATACTCGAAATGGCACCACATGTATTGCGGCATCGCATCATGCTCACGCCTGAAAAAGAGATGGAAGGATTGACCCCTGATGACCTCATCGGTAATATCTTAAAGGCCCAGGAAGTACCCCGTTAAAGAAACAAGATGTTGAAGATTTTAAAAAAATACATCGGCGATCTTTTCTTAAGCACCCGGTTCTACCTGGGAGCAGGTATTTGTATTGCTATGTTTGTACTGGCTTTTTTTTTACCCGCTTTGTTAGGAGCTGCTGGTATAGTATTCATGGCATTCCTGCTGCTGGTACTCGCCGATTACTTGCTACTTTTTATAGCAGGCAATTTGCCCAAAGCTAACAGGATAGTGGCTTCTCGGCTAAGCAATGGAGATGAAAATAAAGTGACCTTACTCATTCGAAATCGGAACCGTTTTGCCATCAATGTGATGATCATAGACGAATTGCCTGTGCAAATGCAGGAGCGGCAATTTAAAATTGAGAAGAAATTCGCCCCGCTACAGCAGCAAAACATCAATTACAATATACTGCCGGCTCAAAGAGGCTCTTACGAGTTTGGTCATATTCTCTTGTACGTATCCAGCCAGGCCGGGCTTGTGGTAAAACGGTTTACCATACCGGCTACAGATACGGTAAGTGTATATCCATCCTACATGCAAATGCGCAAATACCAATTGATTTCTAAATCTGCAACAAACAACGAGACAGGTGCGCAACGGAAAAGAAAGATTGGGCAGAGCATGGAGTTTGAACAAATAAAAGATTATGTAAGCGGCGATGATATACGCACCATCAACTGGAAGGCAACAGCCCGGCGGGGGATGCTGATGGTGAACAATTATGTAGATGAAAAATCGCAACAGGTTTATTGTGTTATAGACAAGGGGCGCCTGATGAAGATGCCTTTTAATGGATTGAGCCTGCTCGATTATGCCATCAACGCTACCCTTGCCGTAACCAACGTTTGCCTGCAAAAACAAGATAAGATCGGGCTCATCACTTTTTCTAATAAAATGGGTACCCTGGTACCCGCAGAAAGAAAAGCGGTGCAACGGGAAAATATTTTGCAGGCTTTGTACAAAGAACAAACGGCTTTTTTGGAAAGTGACTACGAAATGCTCTACATGCAAATTCGCAATAAAATAAAGCAGCGCAGCCTGCTGATTTTATACAGCAATTTTGAATCGGTGAGCGGGCTGCGCAGACAATTGCCCTACCTAAGGTCTATTGCCCGGCACCATTTATTACTCTTGGTATTTTTTGAGAATACAGAGCTCAATAGTTTGGCCCAGGAAGCTGCCATCAGCGTGGAAGATGTTTACATTAAAACGGTGGCAGAAAAATTCATATTTGAAAAAAAACTATTGGTAAAGGAACTCCAGAAATATGGGATACTTTCCATCTTGACCGCCCCTGAGAACCTTTCCATCAATACAGTTAATAAATACCTTGAGCTAAAGTCGAGACAGGCAATATAGCCTACCGGCACCAGGCTATCATCTTCCCATGCAGCCTGTAAAAACGGCCTTGCTTTTTAAAAGGGTTGATTGGCTACTTTTGCAAAAAAATAATCTTGGCAAACAAAGGATCTTACTGGGCGAAACACAAAGAACAATTGCATGGCTCCGACCCCGGAAGACCGGAAAGAATTCCTCATATACCCATTGGCGAAGCGCTGAAAAAGACCTTTGAAGAAGGCCAGGTTTTGCTGATAGACAAACCACTTCACTGGACATCCTTTGACATGGTGAGAAAGATTCGTAATGCTATTAAAATAAAAAAAGTTGGTCATGCTGGCACATTAGATCCACTGGCTACAGGCTTGCTGATCATATGCACCGGAAAATTTACCAAAAGGATAAATGAATATATGGCGCAGGAAAAAGAATATACTGGTTCTTTTACCCTCGGCGCCATTACGCCCACTTACGACAGGGAGAGTACTCCCTACGATGCTAAAGACTATAGCCAGGTAACTAGAGAAATGATTCAGGAAGCCACCAAATCTTTCCTCGGTGAAATCCAGCAAGTGCCACCCATCTATTCTGCTATAAAAAAAGAAGGTGTTGCAGCTTACGATCTTGCCCGAAGGGGCGAAGACGTAGAATTGAAAGCAAGAACTATTAACATAAAGTCATTTGAAATTACTGCTGTAGAAATGCCCCTGGTTTATTTCAAGGTGGTATGTTCTACGGGAACGTACATACGTAGTTTGGCCCACGACTTTGGAGCACTGCTGGGTTGCGGTGCTTACCTCAGCGAACTTCGTCGCACACGCATTGGCGCTCATGCTGTAGAAAGTGCTTTGTCTATAGAGGGTTTTTTAGAAAGGCTTAAAGAAGAGATACCTCCAGTTTTATAGCTTCAAAAAATTACTAGAAAGGGACACCTATACCCACGGTGAAATTGAAGTTTTCGTACCGCCATTTTCTATACTCATCATCACGGCCCCGGGTAAATATTTTCTGTAAAAAATCGTCGAAGCCAATAGGCGGGGCCTTCCAGCCACTGTTGATATAACTGAGTTCAGGGCGCTTGAAGCGGAAACCAAAATCGAAACGAAGTACCACGTAATTAAAATCGAGGCGAAAGCCCGTGCCAGCAGAAACACCGATCTCTTTGTACAGATTTTTTAATTTAAACTGCGCACTGTCTGTGGTGCCGTTGGTACTCGAATTTTTAAAATTCCAAATATTGCCGATATCCGCAAACACGGCTCCTCTAAGGGTGAGCAGGTTCGGTATGATGGTGGCAATGTTGTAACGGTATTCTACATTGGCTTCCAGTTGTAAGTCGCCTGTACGGTCATTAAAAATAATTTTCTTGTAGGGCGGCAACGCCTGGCTGCCTCGGCCAATACCCCTTACCGGCCATCCCCGCATACTGCTTGTTCCCCCACCAAAAAATTGTTTGAAAAAGGGTAGGGCAGAATCCTTAAAAATGGGTACGCCTATTCCGACAAAGCCACGCACCAATACGCCCGTTCTAATATAGTTTACGGCATACTTATATTCTACATCTAATTTTACGAATCGCCTTTTGTACTTATTAAGAATTGGCAATGCTCCCCAGGTAAGGCCACTCTCTTCACCATTGATACTAATAGTTCTTTCTTTTGATAAACTTTTTAGATGTTTTGGATTGCGGTAACTGTTGATGAAGCCAGCCCCCATTCCTATAACAAAGGATGTATTGTACGAGTAATTTAGAAAAGGATTTTCCGCAAGTATTCTTTTAAAGCTGGTGTCTTGGTTATACAAATAGCTAAACTGCGCATTTAGCGGTTTAAATATCCAATCAGTTGTATGAATAGCATTATTTTTTTTACCCGGCACCCTTTTTCCAAAGCTCAGGTTAAAAGTCTGAAGATTAAAAAGGTTCAATCGGTTGTTAAGGGCAATGCTACTGTTGATGAACGATTCGCCAGGCTTGTTGCGTCTTTGTGTGCCCCTTTGCAGAAAAGTTGGCGTAAAATTAATGTTACGAGGGATGATTACACTGTTAGCATAACTCAACTCGTTTGAATTAATGGCGCCTGTGGTATTACCCCGGCTGTTGTTATTTAACTCAATACCGGCACGCAGCCTGTGAGTCATACGAATGCCTTCCCTTCCTATGTTGCGATCCAGCAAAGATGTCTCAACCGACACACCAAAAAGGCTGCCACCCAGCACACTGTTGGTATTGCTGGTAGCAGAGTAACTGGCTTCAAGAGCAGTTTCAAAACCATATTTCTTTGTGGGAGCAAGTTCTATGATGATGTCAACCTTACTAGTATCAGGTAACTCTCGCACCTGTATATTGGTTGTTTGCCAAACCGAGGCTTTGGCAAGGTTAGACAATGTTTTATTGTATTCACCCTGGCTGTAAACCTGGTTGGGGCGAAGTGTAATGTTGCGTGCTAAAAAACCAGGTTTAAAAAGAGGCTTGTGGTATCGAAATATAAAATTGCGGGTAACTCGTTGTGTTATACTCGTGGTATCGTTGATGTCGTCCCCGGGCACAAAGTCCTGCAAAACATAAACCTTGTTGATGAAATATTTATCGAGTTTGGTGGTATCCTGGGGCTTATTAATCACCAAGGCCAGCTTTATGGTCGGGGAATCTCTTTTAGCTTGTGCTTCCGCCAACAACCGGAGTTGCTCAAAAGGGTCATCACTCAAATTTGTCAAGGCCTCTATGCTGGTATCACCTCGCATTCGAAGTTCTGCTGCTGTGAATTTATAGTAGCCGTTGTTTCTAAATGTATCAACCTGCCTGCTAATTTCTCCCAATACTGCCGCTTTGGTAATAGGATTATTTTCTTTTAGAATGCTTTGGTCGCTATACTTTAAAGAGAGGGCCTGCAGCTCTGGCTTGGCCAGGCGGTAGCTGAAAGTATCTATCAGCGTAGGGTTACCCACTACCACTGTATATTGAACAGCCACTTTTCTATTGTTGGTGTCTGCACGGTAAGTAACTACAGAGTTGTAATAACCAAGATGGTACATGGAAGCCCGCATATTGGCGGCTGATAACGCAGAAAAACCCGTGTCGTAGGCTGGTGGTCGTTTTAGAATGGTCAGCAGGAAAAACTTAGTAGATGTAACTATTTTTGAACTGTCATCTAACTGGGCGGCCAGTCTTTCTTCCAGGGCGCTCCGTTCCAGCTTGTTAAACTTTCCGCCAACAATCTTGTAGGTATTTTTGCTGAGGTAGGGCTTGCCTTTGGGAGCTTTTCTTGTAATATTGCAGGAGGAGAAAATAATACAAAGAAGTAAACAGTTTCGTAGGATATAGATCGGATTCATATTTTTTAAAGGGAATAGTAGCATATAATCAGCGCCATGTTAAGTAAAGCCAGCACCAAATATATTCAAAGTTTACAGCACAAAAAATTCAGGGACCAGGAAGGGTTGTTTGTAGCCGAAGGGCCCAGGCTGGTAAAGGAATTATTGGAAGGCCAAATATTCGGGTGCCAGGCTTTATATGCTTTGCCTGCCTGGTTGGAAACTGAGGCAAACTTGTTAAGTAAACAACAGCAACTGGTACCGGAGCTGCTTAAAGATTTTGAATTGGATAAAATTTCTGCTCTCTCAAAACCGAACCAGGTTTTAGCAATTTTTAAAAAGAAGCCAAGTGTTTCCGAGCCTGTTTTACAAAACAAGCTTACCCTGTTGTTGGATGATATTCAGGATCCAGGTAACCTTGGTACCATTATAAGAATAGCCGATTGGTTCGGGATAGAGAACGTGGTTTGCTCGCTGCATACTGCAGACATGTACAATAGCAAAGTGGTGCAAAGCACAATGGCCAGCCTGCAAAGGGTCAATCTTATTTATACAGACATCCCTGCCTGGCTGGCAAAAAACAACACGATTCGCATTTTTGCAGCCACGCTGCATGGCGAATCTTTGCAAAGTATTTCTGGGTTAAAAGAAGGCATCATTGTAATTGGCAACGAAGCTGCAGGGATAAGCGATGCGGTTTTGAAACTGGTCCATGAAAAAATTACCATCCCACGTTTTGGGCAAGCAGAATCTTTGAATGCGGCGGTAGCTGCCGGACTTATTCTGTACGAGGCCAGGCGCCTGTAGCCCAACCTGAACTATCGGGGAGAGAAATGCTCTATTGAAACGATTCACAAATTATTTTACCTGAATTGAATGGCCTTCACAGGGTTTACCCTTTTAATGAGCAGGGTAGGGATGATGAGCGTTGCCAGGCAAACAGCAAGAGTTGCCACATCTACCAGTAACACCTGCCACCAGTTTATTTGTGCTTCGGCCTGGCTCATGTAATACGCCTCTTCGTTTAATTTTATAAAACCTGTTTGCTGCTGCAACACACAAATGCCAATGCCCAACAGGGTGCCGGCTATAATACCAATGAGGGCAATAAAGCTGGTGTTGTACAAAAATATTTTTTGTATGCCCCAGTCAGATGAGCCTAGTGCTTTTAGCACACCAGTCATACGGGTGCGTTCCAAAACCAAGATGATGAGGCAGGTTATCAAATTAACCACCGCTATCACCATCATGATGGCCAATAGAATATTTTTCAATTGCCCTTGTAAACCAAGCCAATCAAAAATTTCGGGATAAATTTCTTTCATGCTGCTGCTATACCAACCTTGGGGTAGCTCCTCATATACCTGGTTGTTTACCGTATCTGTTTGGTTATAGTCTTTTAAAAATATTTCATACCCACCAATCTGGTTGGGCTCCCAGTTGTTTAGCCTGCGGATGAGGTTGATGTCTGAAATTGCAAAGTTTTGATCAAATCTTTCGATGCCGGTGCGAAAAATACCGGCAATATTTAGTTTGCGGGCCCTGCGGCTGCCATCGGCCCCAAAGAAAAACACCAGCATACTATCGCCCACGTCTATGCGAAGTTGGTTGGCTGTGTAGCTACTGATATTAATTTGCTGGCTATAGCCGCTGTCCGCAAAAGAAATCCATTTTCCTTTCTGAAGAAACTTATCCAGGCGGTTAAAGTTAAAATCCTTCTCTACACCTTTTAACAGCACGCTTTCTATACCGGTTTCATATTTTAAAATGGCAGATTTAGTTGCAAACTTTTCTACCGTTTGCACCTGCGGCAGGCTCCGCAGGTATTGCTCTACAGAATCATTTTGAGTTATGGGATACTCTTCGGCAATGTTTACTTTTTCATCAAGGCTTTGCTGCACCCTTATATGCCCCCAAAAGCTAAACACTTTGGTGCTGATGACCTGCTGAAATCCATTTACAAAACTCAGGGCCACAATCATTACTGCCACGCTAAGCGTAGTTGCACTAATGGCCAGGCCAATGATAAAACGGCTAAAGCTGTTTTTGTTAACAGATGCTATACGTTTCGCAATAAAGTAGGATACATCCAAAGAGGCATAATTTTGGTACCTTTCAAAAGTAAATTAAATAAGCTATTAAATGGGTTTCAAGCGTACCACTCTTTTCTTTCTTCTATCAATTTTTTCATTGGCAGCGTTTAGCCAGCAGGAAGAAATGATTTACAAACCTTATATCAGCACTTTGCAGTTACACCAATATGGTCAGCAGCAAGGGCTACCCATCTATCAGCTCAATACCGGCGACCAGGTGATGCTTTCCTTTGATGATATGGAGGGCAGTTTAAAAAACTATTATTATACCTATATACTTTGCGATTACAATTGGCAGCCGGTTACTTTAAATCCTTTCGACTATATTAAAGGCTTCACGCAAAACCGCATCAGTAACTACCGTTATTCTTCTATTGCCTTCACCCGTTACACTCATTACCAGGCCATATTGCCCGACCGCAACGCTGCAGTGCCCACCCGTTCCGGCAATTATTTGTTAAAAGTATTCCTTGATGGAGATCTCAATAAACCAGTTTTCACAAAAAGATTTTATGTACTGGAGCAAAAGGCAAACATCGCCGCTGAAGTGGTACAACCTTTTACGCCGCAGTTTTTTAACACCCATCAAAAAATAAAATTTACAGCCAGTATAAAAGACATCAATAGTTTTAGTGCGGCACAACAAGTTAAGGCAGTCATCTTGCAAAACAACCGGTGGGACAATGCACTGAAAGACATAGCGCCCACATTTGTGCGGGGTACTACGCTGGAATACAATTCTGAGAATATCGGGATTTTTGAAGGCGGAAAAGAGTGGCGTTGGCTCGATCTGCGAAGTCTACGGTTGCAAAGCGATCGTGTATTAAAGGCTAATTATAACAAGGCTTCTACAGATGTTTTTCTAAAGCCAGACGGAGACAGAAGGGCAGAGCGGTATGTATATTTTCCTGATTACAATGGTATGTACAATATAAGCACCTACGAAACCATCAACCCTCTGTGGCAGGGAGACTACGCCACGGTTTATTTCTCGTACGTACCACCTAACGGCATCCCTTACCCGCAGCAAGATGTTTACCTGCGTGCAGCATTTACCGGCTATGCATTGAATGAAAAGTGGCGAATGAAATTTAATGTAGACAAGCAATTGTATGAGACAACTGCATTCCTGAAACAAGGATATTATAACTACGAGTATGTGCTGGCCGGCCAGGAAGAAAAGACTAAGGCAACCTCCCTTGAAGGAAATTATTGGGAGACAGAAAATTCATATACCATTCTTATATACTACAAGTCGTTTACAGACAGGAGTGACCAACTGATTGGTGTGAGCCAGGTAAATTCCCGCAAAGACAGACCGGGCTTCAGTTTTTAATCCAGATCATAAAACACATGAATCTTTTAGGGCAAGACGCCCCAGCTAATTTTTATTTTAATAATTTTTTCGAAAAAAGTCTTCTCAAAAAAAATCTAAAAGTATAATGGCCTATATTTGCAGCGGCAAGTCTTATACGACCAGCTCCTGTTGAACTCCCCCAGGACCGGAAGGTAGCAAGGGTAGATGGTTGAGCGGTGCGATGTAAGTAACTTGCCACTTTTTTTGCCCCTAGATCCCCCCCAACCCCCTGAAGGGGGCTTAGCAAGTCTTCAATAAATCCAATCTCATTCAGCATTTGCACTGTATATTTTTTTAATCAGAGCCATTCAATTATTATACATTTGCTTTTTAATAATTAACTAACAATTTAAAAATAAGCCCCCTTTAGGGGGTTGGAGGTTATTGATATGAAATTTTTTATAGATACAGCAAATCTCGACCAGATAAAGGAAGCCAATGATTTGGGAATATTAGATGGCGTAACCACCAATCCATCGTTGATGGCTAAAGAAGGCATCAAAGGTTCTGAGGCGGTGATGCAGCACTACAAAACCATTTGCGAATTGGTAGATGGAGATATCAGTGCCGAAGTAATTTCAACGGATTTTGATGGCATAGTTGCAGAAGGAAAGGTACTGGCAGCTTTGCACAAGAATATCGTAGTAAAAGTGCCCATGGTAAAAGATGGCATCAAAGCTATTAAGTGGTTTACCGAAAATGGTATTCGTACCAATTGTACCCTGATCTTTTCTGCAGGCCAGGCAATTCTTGCAGCCAAGGCAGGGGCATCTTATGTGTCACCATTTATTGGCCGTATAGACGACAGCGGTTGGGATGGGATGGAGTTGATTCATCAATTGCGCCAGATTTTTTCTATACAGGGTTATAAAACCGAAATATTGGCTGCATCTATTCGCAACCCAAATCACATCATCAAATGTGCAGAGGCCGGCGCAGACGTTTGTACTTGTCCGCTCAGTTCCATCCTTGGTTTATTAAAGCATCCATTAACTGATATTGGTCTTGCCCAATTTTTAGAAGATGCTAAGAAATTTGCATAAATAATCTTCAACAGCAATGGCCCCTGCTTTTTACCAATTGTAAAAGTCAGGGGCCATTGAATTTATTGATATGCCAAAACTAGGAGCTCTTTTTTTTCGGGGGCTTTCTCATCTCTGCCAATATCTCCTCCTGGGTTTTCAGTTTGTCATCTTCTTTCACCTTTATATAGAGCACCAACGATTTTTCAAAAGAACGATCATTCTTCAAGCCTATCTTAATCTTCACAGCGCCTGAATGCATACTGGTGTCTATCCACAAACTATTACCATAAAACTTACCGGCAGAACTACTAAAAGTAAGCTGTGTGGTGTCTAAGGGAAGATATTTTCCATCGGACGTTAATCCATCTACATTTATATAATTGTAGGTTCCTTTTTTGAGGCTATCCGTATAGAGATTTACAAATATGCTGTCTATCTTTTGAGCTTTCGAGCTAAAAGAACAGACAATCAACAATGCAAGTACAACTATTTTCAAATTTATTTATTTGCTGCAAAGATGCTCCTTATTAAATGCAAGCACCGTTAACATCCTGCCAAAATATCGCCCGGTAAAACTCCATATTTAATTAGAAATACCCACTCGTCTTTTGCTGTACTCGTTCTTTTGCAACTCATTCAGCATGAACATGGCAAGGTCACCGGCTTTTATTCTGTAGTAGTTGGGCGTAGGTGGATAATCCGCCGTGGTATGAAAGGCGCCTGTGACTTCAGCATCTACAATATCTGGTGCTCCCACAAAAGTCCAGTTTATAGTGGAAGCTTGTAATATTCCGTATGCCTTTAAATGTTCGAGGCTTACCGGTATAAATTCAGGAGGATAGTTTTCATCGTCCATCATTAAGGTATCGTCCGGGGCACTTAAGACCCCCATTCCGCCAACAGCCACCAATCTTTTAACGTTGGCTTTTTCCATTTGTGCTACAATATTTTTTATACCAAGCGAGCGTGTTTTATCTGACCCATCAAGAGCGCCGCCCAACGCAGACAATACAGCATCGCTGCCTTTAATGGCCTGGTACACTTCTTTTGCATCAAACAGCGCACCCTGAACCAGCTTTAGCTTTTCATTATCGGCAAAGTTGCTGGTAAATACATTTCTGCCAAATGCTCTTACGGAGTGGCCCATCAATAAAGCTTGTTTAACGAGGTGCTTGCCCACCATGCCCGTAGCACCAAATATGGTTATGATCATAGTAAATATTTAAAAGTTATTTGAAGGTTACTTAGGGACATTGCGCTTACATCTCTTCAAAATGCGAGCCTTAGTTTACTGCAAAGAAAATTAAATGAAATGCTCCAACACATCTGCATATAAATTTTTCTTTTTTTCCAAAACAGCCTGGGCAAAAGTGCAGAGCGGCCTTATGCGGATATTATTTTCCCTTGCATGAGTAAAAGCTTCCGTTACAAGGTTGCTCCCCACATTTTTTCCTCTCAAAGCGTCGTCTACTTCTGTGTGTAGAATCACCAATAGATGATCTTCTTTCACTGCGTAAGTCATTAGCGCAACTTGCCGGCCCTCTGCGTTTATAATGAATGATCCTTTACCTCCGCTTTCTTCCCGCTGTATATTCATGGGTTCCATTAAATGTTTAAATAAATTTTTTTGCAATCTCAATTTTCTCCGGCATCTTTGTGCTCTAAATGACAAATTACAACTTAAATAACAAAACATGGTGGTGGCATATGATCAATAAATGATTGTGTCATTGCTTTATTTGTATGTATAATATTGAGAGCCCCGACACTATCTGTCGGGGCTTTTTCATTTTTGCAAACGATACTTTAATATGCTGTGAAATGATTTTTAACAAGGCAAAGCAAATCAACAAATGAAGACCATAAAATTTACAACAACCTATAAAAAAATATTGGCGGATGTGTACACGCCTGTCGGAATTTACCTCCGCTTGCGGGATAAATTCAGGGATACGATTTTGCTGGAGAGTACAGACTTCCACGCTGGCGAAAACAGCAGCTCAATCATTGGCATCAATGCCATTGCCGGCATTGAAATAACCACTGCCCGTGCCATAGAATCTAAATTACCCGGGGAAGCTCCGCAAAGAACAGCCTTGCAAAATACCACACAACTTACCCAACTGATGGGTGAGTTCATGAAGGTTTTTGAATCAGAAGGAGAGGTACCATCTCCGGTAGATGTTGCCCGTGGCCTGTTTGGCTACAGCAATTACGATGCGGTACAGTTTTTTGATAGCATTGAATTGAGCAGTACTAAAGAGAAAGCAAACGAATTGCGGATTCCACTCATGCGGTACCGCCTTTACCAATATGTGATTGTCATCAACCATTTTAAGGATGAAATGTACATCTGCGAAAATCATTTTGCGGGCCTTGAAAGCAGGATAGATGATGTAGATAGCATCATCCGTAGTAAGGATGTGCCGGTGTTTCCTTTTCAGATGGCTGGCGCAGAAACCTCTAACATCTCAGACGAAGCTTACCGGGCCATGGTTGCCAAAGGAATTGCTGCCTGCCACCGAGGCGATGTTTTTCAAATTGTATTGAGCCGTCGTTTTCTGCAACCATTTAGCGGCGACGATTTTAATGTGTACCGGGCATTGCGAACAGTGAGCCCAAGCCCTTATCTTTTTTACTTCGATTATGGAGATTACAAGCTCATTGGCTCTTCGCCGGAGAGCCAACTCATCATCAGCAAAGGAACGGCCATTGTACACCCAATTGCCGGAACCTTTAAGCGAACCGGAGATGATGAAACAGATAAAAATCTTGCCCTTGAACTGGAGATGGATAAAAAAGAAACAGCAGAACATGTGATGCTGGTAGACCTTGCAAGGAATGACCTTAGCAGGCTTTGCAGCGATGTGAAAGTAACCAGTTTTAAACAGGTAAAGTTTTATTCGCATGTAATACACCTTGTGAGTGAGGTGCGGGGCAAGATAGGATCAGAGAAAAATGCCTTCGCCATTATGGGAAGCACCTTTCCTGCGGGAACGCTGAGTGGTGCGCCCAAATACAAAGCCATGGAGCTTATTGACGAGCATGAAACAACTGCTCGTGGTTTTTATGGTGGCGCCATTGGTTTTATGGGTTTTGACGGCAGTTGCAATCATGCGATCATGATTCGTACTTTTTTAAGCAAAAACAACACGTTAATTTACCAGGCAGGTGCCGGCGTGGTGGCGGCCAGCAACCCGGAGAGCGAATTGCAGGAAGTGAATAACAAACTGGACGCCTTAAAAAAAGCGGTGGTTTTGGCAGAAAATATCTAACATAAAAATGATAGCATGAAAATATTGGTTTTTGATAACTACGATTCTTTTACTTACAACCTGGTGCACCTGGTAGAAAAGATTTTGCATACTAAGGTTGATGTTTTTCGCAACGATGAAATTTCTCTCGAGCAGGTAAAAGCTTACGACAAGATCATTCTTTCTCCAGGCCCGGGCGTGCCATCAGAAGCGGGCAATTTGCTACCGCTGATTAAAGAATACGCCAGCAGTAAATCTATACTCGGTGTTTGCCTCGGGCACCAGGCTATTGGGGAAGCCTTCGGTGCAACGCTCACCAATCTCGATGCTGTTTTTCATGGTGTGGCAACGCCCATCCAAATCATTCAGCCCACTGCACCCATCCTTGCAGGGTTAGAGAAAACTGTGGAAGTAGGCAGGTACCATAGCTGGATTGTAGACAAAAAAGGATTTCCAGCTGAGCTTGAAATTACCGCTGTGGATGAGAACGACTACATCATGGCCATGCAGCACAGGCAATACGATTTGCAGGGAGTTCAGTTTCACCCCGAAAGTATTTTGACTCCTTGTGGAGAGAAAATTATGCGCAACTGGCTATCTCAATAAATTATTAATTAACTCATCTTTAAATATTTAGCACTTTTTGCTACTTAAAAAACGAAGAAGATATTCAGGCACGTAGAAAACATGATTATGAAAAAAATATTGAATTATTTGTTTGAATACAAAAGCCTGGGCAGGCAACAGGCCCGGGAAGTTTTGGTGAATATTGCCAACGGGGTTTACAACGAGGCGGAAATCGTAGCGTTCATAACCGTGTACCTGATGCGCACCATTACCATCGATGAGCTGCTGGGCTTTAAGGATGCATTGCTGGAATTAGCTTTACCAGTAGATGTGGCTAACCATGACGTGATGGACATAGTGGGTACCGGTGGTGATGGAAAAAACACCTTTAATATTTCTACTTTAAGTTGTTTTATAGTTGCAGGTACCGGTAATAAGGTGGCCAAGCATGGCAACTACGGGGCTACTTCCATAAGTGGCTCTTCTAATGTGATGGAACAACTGGGTTATCAATTTAAAACAGATGCTTCCATCTTGAACAGAGAACTGGAAACAGCTGACATTTGTTTCCTGCATGCCCCTATGTTTCACCCGGCGTTAAAGGCGGTAGCCAGCATACGCAAAAAATTAGGAGTGCGTACTTTCTTTAATATGTTAGGCCCCATGGTTAATCCTGCTTCGCCAGCTTATCAATTGGTAGGTGTGTATAACCTTGAAATGGCACGATTGTATAACTATATGTTGCAACAAGGTAACACGGCCTTTACAATTATACACAGTTTGGAGGGTTATGACGAGATATCCCTTACCGGCGACACCAAAGTAATTACCAACCTTGGCGAAAAAGTAATGAGTGCGGAGTCCTTGGGTAAAAGGACTGTGGCGCCGGCTGATATTTACGGAGGCAACACCGCCGAGGAATCTGCAGCAATTTTTCTTAAGATAATAAAAGGCGAAGGTAGCTGGGCACAAAATGCCGTGGTGATAGCCAATGCATCTATGGCATTATTTTGTACAGGTAAGTATAATAATTACGAAATTTGCTACCAGTTAGCTGTAGAAAGCCTGGAAAGTGGAAAGGCATACAACAGTTTAAAAACTTTAATAGCCGCCTCATGAATATTTTAGATAAAATAATTTTACATAAAAGGGAGGAGGTTCAGGTGAGAAAGAGCCTGGTTACAGAGGCCGAACTCATAGCCAGCAAATATTTTTCTCGTGCCAGCCTATCTCTAAAAGCAAGTTTGCTGCGGTCGGATTCTACCGGAATTATTGCTGAGTTTAAAAGAAAATCTCCAAGCAAAGGCTTTATTAACCAATATGCAGATGTGGAAGTTATTACCAAGGCTTACACTACCCATGGTGCGGCCGGCCTTTCGGTGCTCACCGACAATGAATTTTTTGGGGGAAGCACACACGACCTCGTGCTGGCAAGGGAAAACCACCTACCTATCCTTCGCAAAGATTTTATGATAGACGCTTATCAGATTATGAATGCGAAAGCCATGGGGGCAGACGTTATTTTGCTGATTGCTGCCTGCCTCACGAGAGCAGAGGTAAAATTCCTTGCAGCTTATGCAAAAGAACTTCAATTGGAAGTGATACTGGAGTTGCATGACGAAAGTGAACTGGACCATATTTGCGAATCGATAGACATGGTGGGTATCAACAACAGGAATCTAAAAACTTTTGCAGTAGACATTAACCGATCGCTGAAGATGGCAAAGCAAATACCAGATGGTGTTGTGAAGATTGCCGAAAGCGGCATCAGCGATGTAGCAACCATAGCACGCTTTAAGGATGCAGGCTTCCAGGGCTTTTTAATTGGAGAAATATTTATGAAAGATACCGACCCAGCAAAGGCATTTGAATCTTTTGTAAACAAGCTTCAAAATCAACATTAACCAGGCATTTATCAACTTATAAATTTTAAACAGGGCTACGGCTCAAAATATAACTCAATGAATATAAAAGTTTGTGGCATTACCACTTTGAAACAACTACAACAGCTGGATGGATTAAACGTTGATTACGCAGGACTCATTTTTTATAAAGAATCGCCCCGTTACATCGGCGACAAACTGGACGCATCAGACTTAAAAAGTTCCGACTTCGATCTAAAGAAAGTAGGGGTATTTGTAAATCCTGAAATGATTGAAGTGTTGGATGCCATTGATAAATATGACCTTGATGCGGTGCAGTTGCATGGTTCGGAGACTCCCGAAATGTGCGAAGATCTTTCTACCGAGGTAGAGGTAATTAAAGTTTTTAATATTAGCGCCGAAACTACCGACATCGACGAATTGGTAGCACCCTACGATGCGGTGTGTGATTATTACCTGTTTGACAACAGGGGTGCAGATGGAGTTGGCGGCAGCGGAAAGAAATTTGACTGGTCAATAATTGCTGAGGCAAAAATAGAAAAACCTTTTTTTCTGAGTGGTGGTATAGGGCCTGATGATGCCCAAGCGGTGAAGGATTTCAAACACCCCGATTATTTTGGAGCAGACCTCAACAGCCTGTTTGAAAAAGAACCCGGCGTAAAGGACATGGCCATGGTGTTGAAATTTATGCATGGTTTAAAATAATAATCGTGCAGGCACCATGAATACCAAGGGTACCGGCAACTTTTATGAAACCATAGTGTTGTTACTGCAAGTGGTTGGTATCTCCCGGCAACGAGCTTTTTAAAGATGAAATCATGAATATGAAAATTTCGAATAAGAAAAAAAATCTGGCGCAGCCGGATACAAACGGGTATTATGGAGATTTTGGCGGTGCATTTATCCCGGAGATGCTGTACCCCAATGTTGAGGAACTAAGAACAAAATACCTTGATATTATTGCCACTAAAAAATTTAAAGCAGCATTTAATTTACTGTTGAAAGATTATGTAGGCCGGCCCACACCCCTGTATTTTTCAAAAAACTTAAGTGGTCGATATGGTGCCAGCATCTTTTTAAAGAGAGAAGACCTTTGTCATACCGGTGCACATAAAATTAACAATACCATCGGCCAGGTGCTGGTAGCGCAGCAATTAGGTAAAAAGCGCATCATTGCCGAAACAGGAGCAGGCCAACATGGCGTGGCTACCGCCACAGTTTGTGCTTTGATGGGGCTTGAGTGCATCGTATACATGGGAGAAAAAGATATAGAGAGGCAGGCTCCCAATGTAGCACGTATGAAAATGCTCGGTGCTTCGGTGGTACCCGCAACCAGTGGTAGCAAGACTTTGAAAGATGCTACCAATGAAGCCATCAGGGATTGGATTAACAATCCCAACGATACACATTATATCATTGGCAGTGTGGTGGGGCCACATCCTTATCCTGATATGGTGGCACGTTTTCAAAGTGTCATCAGTGAAGAAATGCGTAAGCAGTTAAAAGAAAAAACCAACAATGAATTGCCAACGCATGTAGTGGCTTGTGTGGGTGGAGGCAGCAACGCAGCAGGTGCATTCTATCATTTTCTGGATGAGTTAAGTGTGCAGCTAATTGCTGTGGAAGCTGCTGGTCATGGTATTGCAAGTGGTATGAGTGCAGCCACAACTGCATTAGGCAAACCTGGTATTTTGCATGGCAGCAAAAGCCTGCTCATGCAAACAGATGATGGCCAAGTAATAGAGCCACACAGCATTTCAGCAGGATTGGATTATCCTGGCATTGGCCCTTTACATGCAAACTTATTTAAAAGTGGGCGTGGTACTTTCTTAAGCGCAACAGATGAAGAAGCATTGC
>JBKJKD010000110.1:0-21701 GCA_046597635.1 Ferruginibacter sp.
ACCATTCGCTGGGCGCACAAAATGCACCACAAGCATATGGAAAAAGAGGAGGGGGAGAGTTTCGGAATGTTGTATGTTGCTAAAAAGTACTGGGAAAAAGTGCAAGCCGATAACAGGAGAAATAAGAGATAAAGATTTTCGTTGCCCGAGTTTTTGTTCCCTGATAATCATAGTTGCGATTGCCCCGACGAGGGAGCAGAGCGACGGAACTCGGGGTCGTACATTTGTAAGGCATATCTTTATTCAACCCATTAAATTCATTTCTTCTTTTCTCTTGAACCCACATTACACATATTTTATTATTCTTGCCGCCTCGTTGGCGGGACCGTTGGCTCTGAGCTTCGATAAAAAAGTTGCCTTCTATCAAAAGTGGAAATATCTTTTTCCGGCTATGCTGCTGCCTGCCTTGTTTTATATTATCTGGGATAGCCGGTTTACTGCTCTTGGAGTTTGGAGTTTCAACCCTGAATATATTACCGGTATTAAATTATTAAACCTGCCGGTAGAAGAAGTACTTTTCTTTTTTGTGGTACCCTATTGCTGCTTATTTATCTACGAATGTTTGATTGCTTACTTTCCTTCTATAAAGAATAAACCAGGTGCCGATTTATTGTTGAAACTATTAGCTGCAGTACTTTTTATCGCAGGACTGTTTTTTTACGACCGCTACTATACAGCTTATACTTTTATGTTTTTTGGCCTTTTTACCCTACTCTTTTATTTCTTTAAGCCCTTTTTCAGCAGCTTTCGAACAAGGTATTTTTTAATTGCTTACGCCGTAATCCTTGTACCTTTTTTGGTAGTTAATGGTTTTCTAACTGCTATCCCGGTAGTGCTGTACAACGATGCAGAAAACCTGGGCGTTCGCATTTATACTATCCCGTTTGAAGATACATTTTACGGAATGCTGCTTGTTTTTATGAACCTTGCCATTTACGAAAAACTGCGAACGAAGTACTAAGAATTCCCGTTGGCGGGTTCATCTAAAAACCAATACAGCGTCTCTGCTGCGGTTACTTTTGCTGCAGGAAATGCATTGCCCCGCCCAGATAATATTTTCTTGACGATAGGTGCTTTAACGTCGCCCGTTATCAGGAAGGCAATATTTTTTGCATGGTTTATTATCGGGAAAGTAAAGCTAATGCGATGCATATTTTTTTCTGCTACCCAAACTTGTTTTACCCAACGCTTGCTTTCGGTCAACAATTCACTTTTAGGAAATATCGAAGCGGTATGCCCATCTTCGCCCATGCCCAGCAGCACCAGGTCAAATGGATTTTTTGCGGTTACATATTTTTTTACCTGCGCTTCATATTGTTTTGCAGCCTCTGTGGGTGTCAGTTTTTTAATGGGGACAGCCAGTATATTTTTTTTTGGAATGGGCACATGACTTAGCAAATTGTCCGAGGCCATTTTATAATTGCTATCCTCATGGGTAGGTGCTACAAAACGTTCATCGCCAAAAGCAACCACTACATGCCTCCATGGTATATTATTTTTGTAAGGAGCTTGCGCCAGCAATTGAAATAGTATTTTCGGAGTGCTGCCACCAGATAGTGCCAGCGTAAAAATTCCTTTTTGCTGCACGGCTTTGTTACTTTCCACTACAATCAAATGCGCTGCTGCATGAGCAAGTTGCAGGGCATCGGGCCACACAGTTTTTATAATTACAGATTTCTTTGCCATTTTACTTTTTAATTTCTGGTAACAATATCCATTCTTTAGAAAAGGGTTTTAATAACTCTTCGGCCGCAGCGGGTCCCCAGGTGCCGGCCTTGTATTTGTGCAGCATTTTTTTCGAGTCTTTTTTCCAGGCATTTAATATGGGCATTACTACTTTCCAGGCGGCTTCTACCTGATCGCTTCGCATAAACAAACTGGCATCGCCTTCAATGGCATCCAGTAACAAGGCTTCGTAAGCTTCCGGGCTCGCTTCGGAGTAGGATTCTTTATAAGTAAAATCCATTTCTACCGGTTTAAGTTTCATTTGCACACCGGGGACTTTGCTTTCAAACAATAAACTTATTTTTTGCTCCGGTTGTATGCTTATGATAAGCCTGTTTGGAACTATATCGCTTACAAAAATTTTATGCGGTGTAGGTTTAAATTGAATGACGATCACAGAGCTTTGCTTGGGCAGGGCTTTGCCGGTTCGCAAAAAGAAAGGCACGCCCTTCCATCTTGCGTTGTCTATAAAAAACTTTGCAGCTACATAAGTTTCGGTTGCAGAACCTTTTGTTACAAAATCTTCCTGCTGATATCCTACCTGTGGTTCACCGTCCATTGTGCCGGTTACATATTGCCCCTTTACTATATTTTTAAAAACTTGCGCTGTAGTAAACGGCCTGATCGCTTTTAGCACCGCCACTTTGCTGTTTCGTATTAACTCAGGCTGGTCTTTGCCCGGGCAATCCATGGCTACAACACACAGTAATTGTAACAGGTGATTCTGTATCATATCTTTTAAAGCACCATTGCTGTCGTAATAAGCACCTCTTCCTTCTATACTCACATGTTCGGCGAGGCTTATCTGCACATGATCTATATGTTGATTGTTCCACAATGGTTCAAATACCGAATTGGCAAATCTAAAAGTCATGATGTTTTGCACCGTCTCTTTGCCAAGGTAATGGTCAATCCTAAAAATCTGCTCTTCTTTAAAACGCTCCTGCAAAAAATGATTTAATTTTTTTGCAGACTCCAGGTCAGTACCAAAAGGTTTTTCTACAATGATCCTGTCAGACTTTGCTTTGTTGCAAATTTTATTATTGTACAAACCATTGGCTACATTTTCAATATACTTTGGCGGAATGGCCAGGTAAAAGATTCGTTGATTTTTTTCATTGTCTGCTTTTTCGAAACCATCCAACAATGTTTTTAAGTTCACGTACAGATCGTTCAAGACAAGGTCGCCTTGCATGTAAACGATCCTTGCCGCAAACGACTTCCATTTTGCAGCATTGGCTTTTCCCGAACGGGAAAATTCATTGAGACCCATTAACAAGCCTTTCTTAAATGCGGTTTCATTAACGTCCCCTCTTCCAATTAAGATAATCCTGAAATTATCTGGCATGTTGTCTGTAATGTAGAGGTTGAAAAATGCAGGTACGAGTTTCCTGTTGGTAAGATCGCCTGTGCCCCCAAAGATTACAATAGAGGTAGGATGGTGTTGTACACTATTTTGCATTTGCTTGATTGCTTTTATTAAAATAAATTAACTCCATTCGG
Organism: Ferruginibacter sp.; assembly: GCA_046597635.1. Taxonomy (GTDB): domain Bacteria; phylum Bacteroidota; class Bacteroidia; order Chitinophagales; family Chitinophagaceae; genus Ferruginibacter. Next base: position 3,229 of record JBKJKD010000110.1, read on the forward strand.
TGTGAAAGTTGCCTGTTTGATCAAGCCGCTCGTATGTGTGTGCCCCAAAATAATCTCTTTGAGCTTGAATTAAGTTAGAGGCCGATCTGCCGGTGCCGAACATATCTACATAACCCAGCGCACTACTCAAGGCAGGTGTACCAGTATGATGGTCCATTGCGAGCTTTAGCGTAGCCACGGTTGCACTGCGATGCTTTATTATTAAACTGTAAAATGTTTCGTCAAGCAAAAGATTTTTAAGCAGATCATTTTTTAAATAGGCTTGCCTCATATCGTTGAGCATAGTAGAGCGTATGATGCATCCACCCTTCCAAATTCGAACAACTTCTGCCAGGCTTATCTCGTATTTGTAAGCCAATGAAGCTTCCTGTAATAGATGCATACCCTGCACATAACTGGCACAAATACCAAAGTAAAGGGCATCGTGCACATTGGCTATTACCTCATCTTTATCCACGCCTGTTGTTGGTACTGATTCTTTTTTAAAACCATTAATGGTTTCTCTTTCTGTTTTAAAAATTGAAAGGTCTCTTGCAGCTACGGCCTGGTCAATGGTGGGCACTGGTGTATGTAGTTCCATGGCACTTTCGCTCGTCCACATACCGGTTCCTTTTGATGCTGCTTTGTCCAGTATCTGATCTATCAACATAGACCCGATAACGACGTCGTCTTTTTGCAAAAATATTTTTCCTGTTATCTCAATCAAAAAAGATTGAAGTGGTCCCTCGTTCCACCGGGTGTAGATTTGTTGCAGTTCTTCATTGGTGCAGCCGGCAATGTTTTTTAAAACTGCATAGCTTTCTGTAATGAGCTGCATAATGGCATATTCAATACCGTTGTGTACCATTTTAGTGTAGTGTCCCGCCGAGCCGTTTCCTACAAAAGCTACACAAGCACCTTCATCGCTTTGGGCTGCAATGGCCTCAAAAATATTTTTAAGTTCAGCGTAACCGTTTTTGTCTCCACCCGGCATCATACTGGGGCCAAGGCGTGCACCATCCTCGCCGCCGCTGATACCCATGCCTGTGAAATGAATGCCAGTAGAAGCGAGTTTGGCTATGCGGGCATCGGTATCTCTAAAATGCGAATTACCACCATCAATTAATATATCTCCTTTTTGCAGCAGAGGCACAATCTCATCTATCACTGCGTCTACAATTTTACCAGCTGGTACCAGCATCATAATGCGTCGTGGCGTTTCCAGGCTTTCTATAAAAGCCTTCATTGTTTCTAAAGCCTGCACCTGTTTACCGGCTCCTTCTTCTCTCAGCCGGTTTAACTGGTCCGGGTTACGATCATAACCTGCCACGCTAAAACCATGGTCTGCCATATTTAAAACAAGATTTCTTCCCATCGTTCCCAGGCCTATCATCCCAAACTGAGCTTTTTGCATAATGTATGTTTTGTATAATCCTTTAAAAATAATAAATAATAGGCAGGACGCGGGCCTGAGGTTTTCAATTAGATTATGTCGCCATCACATATGACGGTTTCCATCTTAACTAAAGTTTCCCACCTCTAAAATAAATAAACCACAAATTGCCAAATTATTTAGTATTTAATGCTAAATTCGTTGGTAACGGTATCATTTAAAATAAAGATCATGAAAACCTCCCCGCAAAAACCTGCTGCCGGCAATGCTTTCAAATTGCCCGAAAGGGATTTTAGTAAAACGATCCCGGGCTATAAGATATATGAGTACCAGCTTGTGCTGAATCCGCACGAGGCATTGCGGGAAAAAATTCTGGAGCTGAAGAAATATTTTAAACACACTTATAAGATAGATGCGGCTCTGCATAACCGGCGGTATTTGTTATTGGCAAGCTTTGTTCAATATCAAATGCAGGAGGAGCGATTGGTAAACAGGCTGCGCATCATTGCAATGGGAGCTCCGCCTATAAAGGTTGAATTAAAAGACTATGGTAGTTTTCCCTCGCATACTATTTATATAAATGTAACCAGCAAGGTTCCTTTGCAGGCATTGGTAAAAAATATCAGAACCGAAGCGCAACATCTCATGAAACTGAATGATGAAAACAAACCCCATTTTATTTTGGAGCCCCATTTCTCGATAGCGGCAAGACTAAAACCCTGGCAGTATGAAAAGGGTTGGTTAGAATTTAGTCATCTACATTTTACAGGCCGGTTCATAGCAGATGCCATGTTACTCCTAAGGCGGCAGGTAGGCGAAATAAAATACCAGGTGGTAGATCGATTTGAATTTCAAAATATGCCAGTGGCTACGACACAGGGGGAATTGTTTTAAAGCCTTGAGCCGGGGAGACAACCGAAAAGTTGAATCGGAGTGAAAGCCGATCCTGCCTTTCAATCAAATTAAATACATCAGTGTCTGAAAGAAATAATATGAATAAAGAATTGAAGGCTGACAAAGGAATAAAGCTGCAGCAAGACAGTCATAAAGTAACCGCCATGCAGCAGGATGAATCTGTGCAGTACGTAGCTGGGCGGGGTGCACAGTTTAATACTAAAAACCGCTTTTTGAAAGACGAAATAACCCATGAGCATGTAGAGGGTATAGATGATTGGGAGATAACTAATAAGCCAACTCAGTATATAGAAATGCAGAGTAAAACAATCGTAAATAAAGTAGAGAGTCAGGATGTGGGTATGGGGTACAGCATGAACCCTTATGCTGGCTGCGAACATGGTTGCATTTATTGCTATGCCCGTAATGTGCATGAATACTGGGGCTACAGTGCCGGCCTGGATTTTGAACAAAAAATATTAATCAAGAAGAATGCGCCAGAACTGCTGCGCAAGTTTCTGCTGCATCCTAAATGGGACGCTACACCGATTATGCTCAGCGGTAACACGGATTGCTACCAACCTGCTGAACAAAGATATCGACTCACCCGTGGCCTGTTAGAAGTGTGTAACGAGTTTAACCAGCCTGTGGGTATACTTACCAAAAATTCCTGGATATTAAAAGACAAAGACCTGCTGCAAGAAATGGGAAAGAAAAATATTGTGTCTGCCATGGTTTCTATCACATCTTTTAACGAAGACCTCCGGCGTACTATGGAGCCACGCACCACAACTGCCGTTCAGAAATTAAAAGTGATCAACGAATTGAGTAAAGCAGGCGTGCGGATGGGCGTGATGATGGGACCCATGATACCAGGGTTGAACGAGCATGAAATGCAACGCATCATGAAAGCCGCTGCAGACAATGGTGCCACGTTTACTGCTTACACTTTCATCCGCTTAAATGGTGCCATTAAGTTTTTGTTTTATGACTGGTTGTACAAAAACTTTCCAGACCATGCTGATAAGGTTTGGCATCTGATAGAACAAAGCCACGATGGCAAGGTAAATGACAGTCGCTGGGGTGTGCGTATGCGGGGCGAGGGTAGCATTGCGCAAATAGTAGCACAGCAATATAAAAAGTATGGAAAATTATATGGCATGAATGCCGAAGAATGGAGCCTGGATAGTTCTTTATTTAAAAGGCCAGGAGCTCAGGGTTCCCTTTTTTAATTTCTAAAATCATCATTATGATATCTGTAACGGGGCAGTACCTTATTGGCATTATTGAAAGACATGTAAACAAGACAATTCTCATGCGGCGCAGGCCGCAGGGCGAGGCGTTTATGGAAGTGTGCAATGAGCCAGCCAGCAATGAAGAAATTGCAGATTTTATTTTGTCTATTCCTTATTTCCACGATGGGTTAAAGGATTTTATTTTAGGCAATGCCAATGAGCAAACCATTATCGTAAGCCAGGCATGGGAAATCGCCTTCATCATCAGAACAAAAAAATGGGCAGAGTGCGATGAGTGGCTGCATGAGGCTTTTCAGTCTTCACCTAAATATTATACAGGTCCTCCGCAAAGAGGAACCGATTCTTTAAAATTGCCTTATTAATTATTACTGGCTTTGGGTGATTGGACTACATCACAATTGTTAGTTTTAAAAGATATACGAGGGTTTATTTAAGCTATAGCAACAAATAGTGTAAGAAAATCATCCTTGAAAATCAAAAGTCTCACTTTGGATTTTCAAGGATGATAATTAACAACGATGATTATAGTATCGGCCCAACGATAGATTCTCTTTTAATTGGCAAGATTTGTAACATTAAACTAATTAATTTAGTAATTGTTTGCTAAATTTGTTACTTAATCAAATACTATGAACGCCGATCGTATCACTGAGAAACTTTCTATCCTGGCAGATGCCGCCAAATATGATGTAAGCTGCAGCAGCAGTGGGAGCAAACGAAAAAATCACAACAAGGGTCTGGGTAATGCGAGCAATGGTATTTGCCATGCGTATACAGAGGATGGCCGTTGTGTATCGTTGCTCAAAATTCTTCTTACGAATGTCTGCATTTTTGATTGTGCTTATTGCGTAAGCCGCAAGAGCAATGACATAAAGAGAGCTGCATTCAGCGTGCAGGAAGTGGTAGATCTCACCATCAACTTTTACCGTCGCAATTATATTGAAGGATTGTTCCTGAGCTCCGGCATTTTTAAAAATGCAGACTACACCATGGAGCGATTGGTTCAGGTAGCCAAAAAATTACGAACAGAGCATAAATTCAATGGGTACATCCATTTGAAAACAATACCGGGAGCCAGCGAGGAGTTGATAAAAGAGGCAGGTTTATATGCTGACAGGTTGAGTATAAATGTGGAGATGCCCACAGAAAAAAGTCTGGCTTTGCTGGCCCCAGACAAGAACCGGGCAGACATGATTAAACCCATGGAGATTGTAAAGAACATCATCATCCAGAATAAGGAGGAAAAGAAATTATTCAAGTCTACACCCGTTTTTGCAGGAGCAGGCCAAAGTACCCAAATGGTTATTGGTGCTACACCAGAAACGGATCTCGAGATCCTGTACCTCGCCAATGGATTTTACAAAAACTTCAATATGAAACGGGTTTACTATTCCGGATATGTGCCCATCAGCAACGACAATCGCTTGCCCGCCATTGGTACACCCGTACCCATGATTAGAGAAAACCGATTGTACCAGGCAGACTGGCTGATGCGTTTTTATGGATTTAATGTGCAGGAAATTGTAGATAAGCAAAACCCGTTGTTGGATACAGATATCGATCCCAAACTGAGTTGGGCTTTGCGAAATCTTCATCTGTTTCCCATAGATATCAACAAGGCTGACTATGAAATGATCGTTCGGGTGCCGGGTATAGGAGTACAATCTGCCAGAAAAATTTGCGCAGCAAGAAGGTTTGCAAAACTCTCCTCGAGCCATTTACAAAAAATAGGCATCAGCTATAACAGGGCTAAATATTTCATAAACAGCGATACTGAATTTGAGAAAAAGGACTGGCAGGCAGGTCAAATTAAAAACTTCATTTTGTCTGAAGGCAATAGCAAATACAAGCCTAATTTCTCACCACAGATAAAGTTGTTTTAAATGACAATCGTTTTATATGATGGAACATTTGCCGGATTGTTGACGGCTATTTTTGAAGTGTATGAATACAAAATTTTGCAACCCAACATTTGCAGAGAGGTGGCTACCACAGGCAGCTTATTTGGCAGTACCCACAATGTGGTAACGACCGAAAGCAAAAGCAAAAGAGTATATAAAAAACTGCAGGACAAGCTCACCCCAAAGGCTTTAAAACAATTGTACGATTGTTACCTGAGTGAGTTGCCAGAAGTGGAAAACACGATACTGCATTTTGTGCAGTATGCGCTCAATAGCAAAACTGCTGTAGAGAATGATTATGCCAATGCTGATGTGCTGCAGTTGCAGCAGCTAAGCCGCAAAGTGCATCGGGAGAAGCATCGCATGGAAGCCTTTGTTCGTTTTCAACTGACAAAGGATGAATTGTATTACGCCATCATTCAGCCAGATTACAATGTGCTCCCTTTGATAAGTAAACATTTTAAAGATCGCTATGCAGACCAGCGATGGTTAATTTATGATGGCTTGCGCAAATACGGATTGTATTACGATAAAGACAAAGTTGAGGAGGTGCAAATGAATTTTTCTGCCGATATAAACAACGAGCAATCTCTGCAAGAAATTTTTGATGAAAAGGAAACTCTTTATCAGCAATTGTGGAAACAGTATTTTAGCAGTGTAAATATTGTAGCCCGCAAAAACATGAAGCTGCATATTCAACACATGCCAAAGCGGTACTGGCGATATTTAGTAGAGAAAAAATAGCCGTAAGTTGTTTGTCTGAAGTTGTGCAAGCGAAACCTTGATAATTTTAAAAAAGTTTAATGGTGCAAATGCCCGCAGCTATTGGATTCCAGAAGGCTGAAACGCATGAAATTAAAAAATAAATTAAAAAATATTTGTTGAAGTAAAAAAAATAGATTCATATTTGCAACGCAAAACAAAAATTTAAATAGCATAAAATGCGAGGCCTTAATTTACATATTGAAACAAAAAAATGCTTTAGTCCATCAATGGATTACGCATTTTTAGGGGCGTAATGTGCTGTATCATAAAGTTACCATAACCAACTGATTCGCTTAAAGCCCCTGCAAAAAGTTGGGGCTTTTTTTATGCAAATGATTAAGAGCTGCATCTTACAAAAAATTGAAAATGATTAAAAAAATTTTACATCAACCATTTATCACCAGCGATGATAGCCTCGGGCAAACCCGTTATGGTTTCAGCGCAACTGTAGCAATTGATGATAATCATACAAGACCGTGTTTTACGCAAACATAGATGGCGCAGCCTTCTAGTGAGTAGCCCGGTCAGATTAATAATCTTACCGGGCTTTTTTTTAAAGTACCGGATAAAACAAGAGTAAAGAATTTACTTAAAAAGGAGGAGGCTATGTTAAAGAGAATATTTAGATGCAGGCAGTATGATGTAAAAGGATTGTTCAGCGATCATTTTGTAGATGCAAAAGTGTTTTATGTGGTACATTTTAACAGAGTGCCCTGTGTCACTTTTATTGGCGACCTGGACATCACGCCAGCTTTTGCCTTCTTAAGGCAAAAACTGGAGAAAGAAACGGTAGATATTTTACAGCATTCATTCTATTATCATGCGGAAGAGAAAATGTTTTTTAACAACAGCATTCTGGTTCTCAAAGATCAAAGGATGATAGAGGTTGCTGGTAATTATTGCCAGATACTGCATACACCTGATCAATACAACTGGGCCGATGAACTGGTGAAAGAGCTAGCTCAATTCCGGGTACAGCCGCCATCAGTTGAAGCGCCTGCAACAATAATTGGTTTCGCCAGGCAAACCACACTCAACTAGCAACTCCCATTTGGGAGTTGCTTTAAAAAACTACAACAATGAGTAACATAGAATATTTAAAGCCCTCTTTGTGTAAGCGGCAAAAGCGGAGGGATAAACGCCTCGATGAAGAACTCATTGAATGTTACCGAAGAGGTATGCGTAGCAAGCAAAAGAGAGGATACAACAACAAGATGAAACGGAATGGGTATGAAGTGGCAAGGCAAACAGAAAGTATAAAGTTTATGCACGGAGGAGGCACCAGGCATTTTAACGATAATCTGGAGCCGCTGAAACGCTTTCTCATAAGCAAGGTTGGAAAAAACTGGAATAAGGTGCACAGTGAGTTGTGCAGTCAGTTAAAGAAAAATACAGTTTCAGGTCAGCATGTATTCAATCACCTTTTTGATTATGTATACCTGAATGTAGTCTTAGAAAATAGAACTGTGTACTTTCTCCGTTTTGGAAAATATGAAACACTGAGAAGTACCAAACGTTGGCCTAAATTTTATGTAAATAATAAAACAGGGCAACTAATGAAAGCAAAATTTATTACCAATAAAGAACTTAGAGCATCATGGCAAAGTTAACCATATCAGGAAAAGAGTTGAGAACCATCGGGTACCCGGAAGGACCGGTCATAAGCATTGCAATGCATACGATGTGCACAAAATACAAGCATAATAATAAGGCAGAAGCGATGGACATCTTAAAAAGTATATTGGCATCGCCAGAAGATTTTTTAGCCGATGAAATTCTAGGAAAAATTGCTACCCAGCTTATGCCAAAGCCTGCGGCAGAAGGTGCCGAAATATCTTTGAACCAACACGGCATTCAATTCAATGTTTTTGGAAGTGAGCATATAGAACAGGGCGCCATGAACCAAATGTACCAGGCGGCAAAATTGCCGGTAGCGGTTGCAGGAGCTTTAATGCCTGATGCGCATCACGGCTATGGCTTACCGATAGGTGGTGTGCTGGCAGTAGAAAATGCCGTGATCCCTTATGGCGTGGGCGTAGATATTGGATGCAGAATGTGTCTGTCTGTTTTTGACATTGACCCAAAGGAACTGGAACAAAAAGCAAGCTTTTTTACAAGAGAATTAAATGAAGCTACTTTGTTTGGCGGGGGTAGGCAGTTTGCTTCAACCACTCCACATGCCGTAATGGAGAGGAGTGAATTTACAGAAATTGATTTGCTAAAACCGATGCAGGGAAGAGCTGCCAGGCAACTAGGGTCCTCCGGTTCGGGTAACCACTTTGTAGAATTTGGCGTGGTAGAAATTGATGAGGCCGATGAAGTATTGGGTATTGCTGCAGGTAAGTATCTCGGACTTTTATCGCATTCGGGTTCAAGGGCTTTGGGTGCGGCTATCGCTAATCACTATACGAAAATTGCCAAGCAAAAAAGAAGGTTGCCCGGCGAGGCAAATAATTTGGCGTGGTTGGGTCTTGATGAAGAAGCAGGTATGGAATACTGGCTTGCAATGAACCTTGCCGGCGATTATGCATCTGCTTGTCATCACATCATACATGCAAAAATTGCAAAGCAGCTGGGAAGAAGACCCATGAAGATGGTAGAGAATCACCACAACTTTGCCTGGAAAGAAAAGCTGGATGGTAAAGAAGTGATTGTGCACAGAAAGGGTGCAACACCTGCGGGCAAAGATGTGTTGGGAATCATTCCTGGAAGTATGACGGCACCTGGCTTTATTGTAAAAGGTAAAGGTGAAACGGCTTCGCTAAATTCTGCCTCGCATGGTGCAGGCAGATTGCTGAGCAGGACGGCTGCCTTGGCTTCTCTTAGGCAACATGCCCTAAATGAAGAACTGCAAAAGCATGGAGTGAGCCTGATTGGCGGTGGTTTAGACGAGGCACCTTTTGCCTACAAAGATATTCATATGGTGATGCAGGCTCAGCAAGCTTTGGTAGATGTAGTGGGAAAATTTACGCCTAAAATTGTGAAGATGGATGGTGCATCGCCAAAGCATTGGCAAACCAAAAAAACTCACGATGAAAATTAGTAACTGTGTTTAATAAAAAAAGTCCCGCCGAGGAGGCGGGACTTTTACTTAATCCAATTTTATCAACTGCGTTTCTATCCCTTTCAAATCGTTTACAATACCGCTAAGGCGTGCATCTTCTTTTCTCATTGTTCTTTTTCCTAAATAGAAATAGGCGAAAAGCATCCAGGCAACATACACTGCAATAAAAATGGAGACATTGATAACAGGCCTGCCGGTAAAAATCTCCACCAGGTACATACCCATAGCAATGTTGAGCAGGATATAATAAAGCGGCATATTCCACTTGTTTTGTTTTTTTCTTAAATCGTAGTAGGCTTCCCATTGTTGCAGGTGTGCCGCAGGTGCTGCAGTTTCATTGATATTACTAATTTTTTTATAAAGGCTGAACATCAATCCGGCCTGGGCCAGGCACACTAAGCAGATCAAAGCCATGCCCCCGTAAGTATACCAATGGGTAAAATTAAAATCACCAAATACGGCCATCAAAGCAATCAGGATAGCAGTAAGTATCAGCACAAGAGCGCCGTGCATTTGTTGTTTCTGTAATTTCATTTTTAAAGTTTTTGAGGTTTTATTAAAAGGTTGAATAGCGGTAGCTTTTTGTTCCGCCGATGGCTTTTGCCACATGTCTTTTAAGGAATCAAAGTCTTGCATAGCTGTTGTATATTTCTGTGAGTTGTTTTTTAATCCTGTGAATTTTTACCCTTAGGTTGTTTTCGGTAATGCCAGTGATGCTTGCAATTTCTTCATAAGGGGTGTCTTCCAATACCATTGTAATCACCAGTCTGTCTGTTTCGGGTAATCGGCTGATGCATTTATACAATAACTGCACTTCCTGTTCTTTGGTATTGACATCCTCAGGCAGCAAAACGAAATGACTGTTTTCAATGTCCACCAAGGTTTCCTTCTTTTTCCGCAGCTGGGTCAAACAAGTGTTCACCGCTATCCTGTAAATCCATGTACTCCATTTAGAATCGGCTCTAAAATTTTGCATGTTGTTCCACACCGCTATAAAGGTTTCCTGCAGCAGATCCTGCGCAGTGGCAACATCGCCCGTATAGCCAAGGCAAAGCTTTTTAATGCCTGCTGCATATTCATTATAGAGTGCTGTAAACTGTTCTTTCTGATTCATTCGGACTTAAAACTAATTGATTCAAGGTGAAGAGAATGCTCTTTTTTGATGGCTGTGTTTATTGTAGAAATTGATCCAGTTCATCGTAAAACCATTGTGGCTGGTCGTACATAATAAAGTGTTTACTGCTGGCTACGTGAATAACAGCACCCGGCAATTGTGTAAACTGCTGGCCAATCAACTCGTTACTTTTTTCCCTTGTTCCGTAAATGCTTCCCAGCACCAGCACCGGAGATGTAATACGGGCAATATCTTTCCTAAGATCGGTAGTGGCTAATTCAACAAGTGTTAAACCGAGCGTACGCCTGTTGCTGCGATATTGCCACGTAGCTATTTCTCTTGCCTTTGCAGTATCGTTTACCTGCCAGAACAACGCTTTTGCTGTGTTATCAATGAAGCCGCTGTCAGGTAAACTTTCAAAATTCTTCACTGCCGCCTCTGCATTGTACATTGGGCTTTTCTTGAGCGAATCTGCATTTGCATTTGGGTTTGCAAGTGCAGAAAGAAAAGGCATCCCATCTACGCAAACTAATTTCCCAAAAAGTTCGGGTGCTGTACTACTCACCCACAGGCCCATAAAAGAACCGAGACTATGACCGACTACCACAGGCTTTATCAATTTTTTGCTTTTCACGTATTGGATAATTTCATTTCTCACTGTTTTCAAACTGGGTGTATCCATTGGGGCTACTCCCGCAAAACCGGCAATGGTAAGTACATGACATTCGTAGCGAATCTGTAAGTGAGCTACCGTTTCTTTCCACACATCTCCGCTACAACTAAAACCCGGTATGAGTAATATGGGCTGTCCTTTTCCTGCAATTTCTACTTTAAATGCTTTGGACTGGGCATTGCCATAAAGCATGGCTACAGTTAGCATTAAGCTGATCAATATCTTTTTCATAATAAATTTTATTAGTTGGTTTGTAATTTGAGGATTGCTTATATAATTATAAGATGCACCAACTAAACATTTATTACAGATGGAATAAAATTTTTTTCAAAAATGAATAAGAGCTATTTAGATTATGTGTGCGAATTGCCAGATTGTATAACGGGAAGACAGAGAATTTAAATTATTACGTACCTCTGGAGCCCAACATGTTCAATAACTGCCCGCTAAACAAAATACTTTATTTTTACCCCTCATAAAAAATCGCATGCACACAATTTCAGATCAAATAGTAACCCTATTTAAACAATACCATGATGTTGCCATTACCGGCGTTGACAAGCTACCGCAGGCGGGTAGCGATCGTCATTATTTCAGGATATTCACAAACGAGAAAAATTACATTGCCACTTACGGAGAGAATGTAAAAGAAAACGAATCCTTTATTTATTTTTCGGAACAGTTTAAAAAGAAGGATCTCTCCGTGCCAGAGATTTATCACATAAGTGAAGATGTTTGCTGCTACATACAGGAAGACTTTGGCAATACCTGCCTGCTGGATGTATTGGAAGCAGAGGGTTTTACCACGCATGTGTATGAATTGTACAAAGAGAGCCTGGCCAAACTAGCGCAGCTTCAAACTAAGGGCCATGCGGGACTCGACTATTCTAAATGCCTTACTAATGAAGTATTTGGTAAGCAGGCCATCATGGCGGACCTGTTGTACTTTAAGTATTATTTTTTAGATGCATTGGCAAAGCCCTACGATAAGCAGAAATTGATTGATGACTTTGAAGCATTGAGCAATTATTTGTCGCATACAGAGTATAAGTATTTTATGTTTCGTGATTTTCAAAGCCGGAACATTATGGTAAAGGAAGATAATTCTGTTGGCTTTATAGATTACCAGGGTGGTATGAATGGTGCGCCGCAATATGATGTGGCTTCGCTGCTTTGGCAGGCAAAAGCAAACCTGCCCGACGACTGGAAGCATTACCTGCTGGATGATTATATCAACGCCTTTGAAGAAGAAGTGGGAACCACCATAGATCGGGATGTATTTAGCAGTCAGTACCATGGCTACGTACTCATAAGATTGTTGCAGGTATTAGGGGCCTATGGCTTCAGGGGTTTGTTTGAGCGCAAAGCTCATTTTCTAAACAGCATTCCTGGGGCGTTGCATAATTTAAAATGGTTTATCAACAACCAAAGCGTCGGTATTGCAGTTCCGGAATTTAAAAAAGTATTGGGGTATTGTATCAGCGATGAAGTAATAGAGCAATTTACACCCGTGCAAGCAACAGAAGCTACGCCCTTGCGTATTGTGATAAATAGTTTTTCGTATCTAAAAACAAGCTATCCTATAGACGCCACCAATAATGGCGGCGGTTTTGTTTTTGATATGAGGGGTATCCTAAATCCCGGTCGTTATGAGGAATATAAATATTTAACAGGCCAAGATAAATCTGTTAAAGACTTTTTAGAACAGCAGACAAAAATGTACGAGTTCTTAAATGGTGTTTACAGTGTGCTTGATATTTCAGTGGGTAATTACATCAAGCGTGGCTTTGAACATTTGTCCATCAACTTTGGTTGCACCGGCGGGCAGCACAGAAGCGTGTACGCTGCCGAGGCCGTAACCCGCCATCTAAAAAATAAATTTAATGTGCAGATAGAGTTGTCGCATTTGAATAGTCAGAATTGGTTGAGGGAAGCGGCAAACCCCCAAACCCCCTGAAGGGGGCTTAGCTTTCAATTTGTAGATGATTTTTCGATTAGTTAGCTTTTTATCTTTCGAACGAAATGAGTTGTTAGTGAGAGGACATTCAAATGATATGCATTTTGGGGCTTCGCACCTGCTTTTTGAGCGGGCAGCAGAATTAAGAAAGTTTTCTACTTATGCGGAGGACATCATTTGGGTATACTTAAAAGGGAATCAGTTAGGAGTTAAGTTCAGACGCCAACACCCTTTGTTGTTTTACATCGCAGATTTTTATTGTCATCAATTAAAGTTGGTAATTGAAATAGATGGCAGCGTACATAATAAGGAAGATGTAAAAATAGATGACGCCACACGACAAAATGAAATAGAAGATTTGGGAATAACGGTTATGCGTTTTAGTAACTTTCAAGTGAAAAACAATCCTGAAAATATTTTGGAACAGATCAACAAGAAAATAGAAAAACTAAGAAGTAGTGAAATCCAAGGCTCCCCTTTAGGGGCGGGGGGGCTTTCCAGCTCCCCTTTAGGGGCGGGGGGCCACCAAGCCATCCTCTTCGCTGCCGGCCTTGGCACCCGCTTCAAACCCTGGACGGACAGCCACCCCAAGGCATTGGCAATGGTAAACGGCAAATCTTTGCTACAGCGGAACATTGAATATTTGCAGCAGTATGGAGTCAGGGATGTGGTGGTGAACGTGCACCATTTTCCGGAGCAAGTGGTAGATGCTATTGAAACAAACAAGGGGTGGGGTAGCAATATTGTGATAAGTGATGAGAGCGATGAACTCTTAGAAACCGGTGGTGGGCTTTTAAAAGCCAAATATCTGCTACGGGCGGGAAAGCCCTTCTATTCGGTGAATGTAGATATTCTCACCAATTTAAATATTCACAAACTGCGGGCTTTTCACGACGAGCACAAACCGCTGGTAAGCTTTGCGGTGAGTGATAGAAAATCTTCACGGGTATTATTATTGGATGAAGACAACCGGCTTTGCGGATGGAAAAATTTGCAAACGGGAGAAGAAAAAATAAAAATTGATAAACCCAATCTTGTAGAGAAAGCGTACAGTTGTGTGGTGATTTATGAGCCGCCTATCTTCAACTTTATCCAACACACAGGAAAGTTTTCAATCATGGATACTTACCTTGACCTTGCTGCAGATCACCTCATTATGGGGTACGATCACAGCGGCGACGACCTGGTAGATGTTGGCCGGCCCGAAAGCGTTGCTGTTGCTGAAAAGTTATTTCTATGACCTGTGATGTTCGGTGGATCTTACTTTATTCATTGCCCTTGTAAGAATTTAAATCGAAGCTTGAAGAAGCTCCGGCCCCGTCCTTTCTGTGCAGACCACCTATCACTTTCATTTTTCCAAAAGATCTCCAGCTAGGAAGAAATCAGACATCATAAATCACACATCAGAAATAAATTAAACTTCAACTAGCTTTCACCTTTCACCTTTCACTTTCCCTAATTCTCCTTCCCTTCCACCGGCGCTCCAAAACCTTCCGTTTTTTCTTCTTTCGGTTTTATTCCAAAATTATAGCGCACAGTCAAACCAACTCTCCTTGTATCGTTCAAACGGTTGCCAGTAGCGCTGATGCCCGCTTGTTGTATATTGAACCTGTATTGATTGCTGCGAAGAATATCGTTCCCAGACAAAATCACATTCATTTTATTTTTCAGGATGGATTTGTTGAACGATAAGTTCAGCTGACCAAAAGTTTTTAACTCATAAAAATTTTGCAGGCCCTTCAGCCGCATAAAACCATTGAGAGAAACATTGAATGTGGGCGTGGGTTTGTAATTGTGATACATAAAAAAAGTCCAGCTCCCTCTTTTATAATCCAAGGGCCGGCCCTGGTAAAAACCGCTGTAGTTGCTTACGTTGTGTTGTGCTCCGAGGTAGAAAAAATATTTTTTACCCGGCGGTATACCACCTACAAACCGCAGGTACATTTCTTTGTTGCGGCCCAGGTTATCAAAAGTGCGGAACACTATTTTGCTGCTGTCGTCCTGGTAAGTAACACTGGTAAAAATATCATTGATGTCATTTACACCGATGGCAAAAATGGGAAAGTCGTCGGCATTGATGTTGAATTCGTAGTTGCGGGTAAATTGCGGGCGCAACCTTGGGTTACCCACTTCATACAAATATTGATCTATGTATTTTGGGTATGGATTCAACGCCTCATAATAAGGCCTGCTAATGCTGCGGCGATAGATGGCATTACCTGTTAATTGAAAGCCCAATACTTTTGCAATCTTCCTGCGCAGGTAGAGGTAAGGGAAAAGGTCGGAGCGATTGATGCTGAGTGATGTATCCTGTGGAAAAGACTGGTTACCTTCTATTACCGTCTTTTCAAATCGCAAACCTGGCTTTACGGTGAAGCCCGCAAAGGTTTTAGCCACCTGAAGATAGGCAGAGGCGATTTGCTCCCGATACTTAAATTTATTGCTTTGAAAGCTGTCTAATTTTGGACCTCCGCCGGTGTTGTTAAAATAAATAGCGCTGTTGGTACTCCTGCTAAAGTTTACTTTTCCACCGGCTTCCAGCGTGTATTTCTTGGGTAATTTCAAAGTGAGATTTGCTTCAGCAGAGAAGATGTATTTCTTATTTTGAATATCTCCTTCTCCCAGTAAACCAGTACTGGCAGGCTTTATAAATTCGTTTCTATAATTCTGTAAGCGACCGTTGTCAAAAAAATCATAATCGGCTTCTATCTCCAGCTTGCTACCCAGCGAGTCTATGGTATAATTCGCAAACCAATCGTTGCTAAAAAAATAAGAAGTTCCCGTATTGGTAATAACAGACCTGTTTTGTTCTGATAATGATGGGTTGCCGTAGTCGATACTGATGTCGTTTTGGGCACTGCTGCGGCTATCGTTTGTGCTGAAGCGCACATCGTATCCGGCATTCCATTTTTTGTTGAGCGCAGCATCTATGCCAGCTCCAAAATAATGGTTGGTGGCGGGATACTCCGTATAAGATTTTTGACGTACTACCGAGTTATCGCTTTCTATGAAACGATCACTGTTTATCTGTTCAAAATTATTTCTGTCTGTATATTGGTAAGAGAGCGTGGTATTTATTTTATTGAAACTGCGGGTAAGGTTAAAGCCAGCGGTTGCAGTGTTCAACTCACCCTGGAAGAAGCCTGCATTCACGCTGCCACTGGTACCTAGTTTAACTCCTTTTTTTAGTACAATGTTGATGATGCCACCACTGCTGCTGGCATCGTATTTTGCCGAGGGCGTGCGCAATATTTCTATCTTGGTTACGCTGTTGGCAGGTAGACTTTTTAATAAAGAAGCAACATCTGCAGCGCTCAATTTTACTTCCCGCCCATTTATTTGAATGGTAGCCGGGGTTGCACTATTCAGGTAAACTGCTCCATCCTGGTCTACCACTGCGCCGGGTGTTTTTTCCAATACTTCGTACGCATTGGAACTGCTGTTGGCCAGTACTTCTGCATCTACAATGGTTTTATCATCTTCCTGTTTTATCAGCGGTTTGCGGGCCACCACGGTCACATTGCCTAAGTCACTGGTTTTAGGTTGCCAGGTTACCGTTACTAACACAGAGCTGTCTTGCAGGGTAACATTTTGCTGGATGGCCTGCATGCCGGAGGCAGTCAGTTTTAAATAGTATGACCGCCTTTTATTTACCTCAAAAAATTGTTTGTCTTTGATGGTTTTGGTCTCAATAAGCAAACTGTCTGGCAGGCTGAATAAAACGATGGAACCAGTTGGGAGGGCTTCGTTGCTGCTGTTGTTCATTGCCACATTTATCCTTGGGGTTTGACAGAAGGCGGTGCCACTAAACAATAAAGTAAGTGCGACGAAGCAATATTTTATATTCACAGTATGATGTTCAATTGGCTTAAAAAAAGACTGTCTCAAAAGGCAGGCATTTCACAGAAACAAATACAAAGTGCACAAGGAATTGGTTTGAAATCAATCGTTGTTTCTTTGTCTAATTTGTTTCGCCGTGTGAAACTTTCCTATTTGAGACAGCCGGTTAAAATATTTTTCGGGACAATTTTGGTTTGCTAAAGACTAGTTCTTTTTTTCAAACAAATCTTTTTTGTCCACCACTTTCACCTTGGTACCATTTTTCAAAGTTTTACTCACCACATCGTAAGGGCCGGTAATTACTTCCTGGTCTTTTCTCAAACCACTGATAATTTCAATATGGTTTAAATCCTGGATACCTGTGGTTACTTTTACCATCCTCACTTTGCTGGCAGAATCTTTTACAAATACGATCACATCAAGATCGTCTACATTACCGCTACTCATTACGGCATCGGTGTTAGCCTCCTTTGTTTTCTTAGATGCCTTCACGTCTAAAGTGTCGCCTTTGTCCCGTGTGGTTACGGCATTTATGGGTACGCTCAGCACATTTGCCTGCGTGCGTGTTTGAATATCTACATTGGCACTCATACCTGGCCTAAAAGGAAAACTTCCTTTGCCCAAAAGGTCGGTATAGCTCTCTGGCAACAGGCGCACATACACTTTGTATTGGGTAACATCGGTGCTGGTGCTTGCGGCGCTGCTCATGCTGGATGCACCTGTATTGCTGCTGGCTATCTGCGTTACCAATCCTTTAAACTTGCGACCGCTGTAGGCATCAATGTCTATCAGGGCACTGTCTCCCAGTTTTACTTTTGGGATGTCGTTTTCGCCTACATCTACCCTTATTTCTATTTTAGCCATATCCGCAATGCGCAGCATTTCTGTGCCCACATTAAAACTGTTGCCCGCTACTTTTTCTCCTTTTTTTACATTCAACAAACTTACTACGCCGTCCATGGGAGCCACTATGGCTGTGCGGCCTAAATCTGTGTTGGCCTTTGCCAGGTTTTGGCGGGCACTCTGCACACTCGCTTGTCCGCCACGAATGCCTTGCTGTGCTGCATTGTAGTTGGCCCTCGATGTTTTATAGTTTGCATCAGCAATATTGAATTCACTCATACTAATCACCTTGTCGTCATACAATCTTTTTTGCATATCGTAGGTACGCTGAGCCTGCTCCATTTGTGCTTTTAGGGCGTCTAATGCTGCACGGGAGTTGTCTACCTGCGCCTGGCTTTGCGCCACACCGCTCGCTGCCTGATTGCGCTGAATGTTGTACACATCTGCGTATATGCGTGCCAGTAACTGGCCTTTTTTTACGGTGTCGCCTTCCTGCACAGTCAGCTCAGTGATCTCACCGCTGATGTCGGGGCTTATCTTCACTTCTACCTCGGGGTATATTTTACCACTGGCATTCACTACTTCAATCAGCGTGCGCACGGCTACTTTTTCTGCAGTTACTTTGGTGCCCTCAGCTTTGCCAAATACACCCGTTTTAGAAAGTATGACCAGTGTTACCACCAACACTCCTGTACCTATCAATACCCACTTTGTAGTTTTGTTCATGTCTTTGTCCCTTTTTAATGGCCCCTGCCAGAAGTAAGGCGGGGCTTGGCCGTGTTTATTTATTTTTT
>JBKJKD010000181.1:0-8484 GCA_046597635.1 Ferruginibacter sp.
ATCTGGTGGACTGATGATGATCTTTACTTTCCGGTATTCCTTCTTCTTGTCTGGTTCTACAAAATCAAATTCAGTACTTATCACTCTCCAGTCTTTCTGGTTGTAGTTATCAATTAAAATTTTATAAAAAACGGCCTGCCTCCAATAATCGCCGCCGTTGGGGTCTTTATCGGATGGGCCTTTCATTTTGGATAAAGCGTTGTCTACATTGCCACTCTTATAATCTACGACATTAATTTCTTTACCGTCAAATTCGAGCTTATCGAGCTTACCCTTTAGCGGTACGCCATTAACCACCACGCCGGTAATATTTCTTTCTATTGCAACTATCTTATTCCAGGAGTGCACATACGTGTCATAATATTGCGGCAACACAATCGCACCTTGTTCCATTCGCCGTTCAAACTCTTCCTGTGTAAAATTTTCCCGGTGCTTTCGTAAGTAGGCGCTAAAGTCTGCCACCATTTCTTTGCTGGATGGGAATCTTTTATGATCACTTGCCAGCATTTTGGTAAATAATTTTTCTAATGCATGATGGATGGCGCTACCAAACTCCAGCGTTTCACTTTTACCAGCAGGAATTCGAATCAGATTTTTGTAGTAAAAACCAAGCGGACAATCGAGATAGGAACTCAATGCCGTTACGTTCATGGTAAACTTTTCCAAGAGGGCTGTTATAAATTCTTCCTCTGTTTTTTCAATTTCCGGAGCTTGTGCGGTAAACTGCAGTTCCTGGAATATCATCATTTCGGCATCTGTCAACGTCACTTTCTCCACCTGCAAATCGTGCCCACCTAGTATTTCTGCCAGGAACATAGAAGGTTCTATTTCTTTGCCATCATTTTTAAATTTTGCATACGAAATTTGAAGATGTTTTTCCGCCCTTGTAAGTGCTACATAAAATAATCGCCGCAATTCCTCTTCTTCGCTTCCTTTTGCTAAAGAAGAAAACATCGTATCCGGAATCTTATATCCCTTAAATGGATTTTTCTTTTTCTCCCAGGACGATGCGTTGATTCCGGCACAAAAAACATATTCAAATTCCAATCCCTTGCTTCCATGTGCTGTCAATAAATTAACGCCCTTCTCGCTCCCTGATACCTGTGAAAGCGGTAGTTTAATTTCCTCTTTTTCCATCAGGTTAATGATCTTTATCAAAGCTTCCAGGCTGAGGAATGGATTTCGTGCCGTTTCATCTTTGATGAAATCGAAAAGTTTGGTGAGCAACTGCATGAGCACCAATTTTTCGGGGCTCTCCATAATGTAGTTCAGGATGCCGCCTTTGCGAATGATGTTTTCAAAAAGCTTTTGCAGTGTTACATTCGATACATCAGCAATTAACTGTTCAATGTTTGCACTGAAATTTTTAAGGTTGGTATTGATGCCGGAATCAAATAGATCTTTTGCGGGTGCAGTGGCTTTGTCGAACAACAATTTTCTTATGGAGGTCTGCTCGCTGTTGTAGTTTCTTTTATTGGCATCTACGGTGAGCCTCGCAATTTCTATAGGAGGGATGCTGTAGAAATCATAATGCAAAATTTCAAAGAGCATTTTATCTCCCCCATAAGGTATGTCATGCTCGGCATCTAAATACCGCAATAATGTAATGATCTTCTTTACAAATGGGTGTACTAGAATATTAAAAGAGCGTTTGCTATAAACAGGTATTTTCTTTAGGCGTAGGTAATTTCCAATTTCTTCTCCATACCTGTTCTCTCTATAAATGATGGCAATCCTACCTGGCGCAATCCCTTGTGCAAGGAGGGCTTCTACCTGGTTGGTAATGCCCGCCATTTCCTCTTTTACTGAATTATACTCTGTAACTGCCGGCAAATGCGGTAACAACTTAAGTGATTCCCGGGAGGAGATAAGATCCTTGCTCAACCCAGGCATTTTGCCAATAAGACGTTCGTCATTTTTTGAAATGAGCGTTTTTGAAATGTCTAAAATCGGTTGGGTACTCCTGTAATTGTTTGTGAGAACAATGGTTTTTATGCTGGCTTCATACTGATTTTTAAAACCAATCATGTTCTCTACATTCGCACCCTGAAAACGGAAGATACTTTGATCATCATCGCCCACAACAAACACATTCGGTTCGTCCCAATAATTGATCAACAGCTCAACCAGTGTGTTTTGTGTGCCGCTCGTATCCTGAAATTCATCTATCAAGATATATTGATAGCGCTCCTGGTAATCTGATAACAGCTCCGGGTTCTCTTGAAAAACCCTGATGACCCAGTTGATCATGTCATCAAAATCGTACCTGTTTTTAAGGCGCATCAACTGTTGAAAGTTGTCGAATTCGTTAACAGCTGCACGCAACTTTTCAGCTCGTTCTATTTCTTCGTCAATCTTATCCTGTTTTAAGTCGCCGGGGTTGAATTGTTTGTATTTTCTTTTGTAAACAAATTCGTCTCGTAGCGGCAGGTCTTTAATATATTCATCTATGCGCTCATTGGTAAATGCGGGTGTCCAGCCTTCCCGCTTCATGGTGCCAAATAACCCCCGTAGATTATTGATTTCAAAATACACGTCGCCCCGGTATCGCTTCAGAAGGTGTTCTTTTTTAAAATTATCTATGAGGCTTTTAAATAACTCTATGCTTTCTAGTTCCGATATCGGATCGAGCGTATTTTTTTCAAACAAGGAAAGATTATCCTGAATCACATCATTACAAAAGGCATGAAATGTGTAGATGTTCACTTTGTAGGCATCGGCGCCAATAAACTGTTGCAGGCGCCGACGCATGGCTATGGCGCCCGCATCTGTATACGTGAGGCACAAAATATTTTCTGGCAGGGCATCGGTATCTAATAAAATTTTTCCAATACGTGCAGCAAGTATTTGTGTTTTACCAGTACCAGGACCCGCTATTACCATTACTGGTCCTTCAATAGTATCTACTGCTATGCGCTGCTGCTGGTTGAGTTGGTTATAGGCTTCGGTAAATTTATGTTGAAGGGATTCTTTGTATGACTGCATATTGTACTATAAAGGTTTAGCTGGCCTATCTGTGATGGGCTGGGTCAAAATTAAAGTTTTACATGGCAGCAATTGCCACAAATTGAGGATGATTAAAGGTACATTTCCGGGGATAGATAAAACAAAATGCTTTGTTTGTTGTTATATTTCAATAAGTAAAATCATGAGTAAGGTATATAGTTTAAAGACAGTGCAATTTTTGCCGATCACATTAGAAGCTGCCTGGGACTTTTTTAGCAGTCCGGCCAACCTAAAAGAAATAACTCCCGACAATCTTGGCTTTCAGATAGTATCCAAACACCATGGAAGTAAAATGTATGCAGGCCAAATTATTGAATACACTGTGAAGCCAGTATTGGGTATTCCTCTTTATTGGATGACAGAAATCACTCATGTGCAACATCTTAAATACTTTGTAGACGAACAGCGCTATGGCCCTTACAGCATGTGGCACCACCAGCATCATTTTAAAGAAGTGCCAGGTGGGGTAGACATGACCGATATTGTTCACTACAAACTGCCTTTTTGGTTTTTAGGAGATATTGCCAATGCATTATTTGTAAAAAGCCAGCTGAAAGGAATATTTGACTATCGTTTTGCCGCCGTAAACAAAATGTATAATATTCCTGTGACTTCAAAAGGAACACAAAAAGAACCGATTGAAAAACTGGTAGGATAGACCGAAATCCGGTCAAACGCTCGAAACTACAGGAACTAATTTTTACCCCAAGCAAAAAGCCATCGT
The DNA here is from genome assembly GCA_046597635.1 of Ferruginibacter sp. GTDB lineage: Bacteria > Bacteroidota > Bacteroidia > Chitinophagales > Chitinophagaceae > Ferruginibacter. Next base: position 3,731 of record JBKJKD010000181.1, read on the forward strand.
TAAAGATGGCTTTTTGTATTATAATTTTCAAGTCTAAACCTTTTCCGCTCCGATAGTTCTCCCCCTTCGGGGGAGCTAGAGGGGGCCTCTTTTTACCCCGGCATTCTCGTTATATATTTTTCAATTTGTTTGATCTGATCTACAATTTGAGGGGTAGTAGGTTTAAAACTCTTGGCTTTCTTAAAATATTCTTTGGCCACCCTAAACTCTCTTTTGTTCATCATGATAGAACAAAGTTGCAGGTAAGCGGCAGCATTATTTTCATTGTCTGGCAGGCCAGCCCTTATGGCCTGGCGAATGTAAGCTTCACCCTCTTTCATATTTCCTTTTTGCATGGCAAGCATACCCAGTTGCAGTTTATTAGGACCTTCTGCTTGCTTGGTAAGCGCACCCCCGCCTAATGACAGACTTTTTTTCATGTGCTTTTCTGCTTCATCAAAATTTTGATCCACCATGGCAAGGTTGCCCTTAAGCGTATAATATACAGAACGCATCGGTTTAATAAGTAACCCCGGAAACATGATGCCAGCTACCACTTTTTTTGCGCCTTCCATATCACCTGCTTCCATGTAAGATTGTACCAACCGCATTGGCCCCAATAAAAAATGCCCAACAATTAAAATGGCAGCTACCAAATACAAAATAAACGACGGCCAGAAGCTGGTTTGGTAGTTTACAAAAATGGCCAGGGCTAGTAACACTATACCCAACCACAAACGGTATTTAATAATAATATTCATCCATTTCATACAAAAAAATTAGGGCGCAAAGATAAGGAGAGTTATGATGGCATAAACAGGACCGTGTTTATGCCATCATAACTTTAAATACGTCTATGTTGTTTCAATGGAAGCACACTATCCACTTTTTATAGAGCTACTGTGCAACTTGGAAGTAAATTTGTATCCGTTCCTCTTTTAAAATATTATATATGTACACTGCCCGCAATCTCTCTTTCAAATTCGTTTTAAGTTTCGCCTGGAAGCCCCTGCTTATTTTCTTTTGTTATGCCTGTATCGTAGTCAGTCTGTATGAATTTGCCGGAATGCATTTCCTGGCTTTACCCTTTACACCCATAGGCCTTGTGGGCACGGCCGTAGCTTTTTACGTGGGGTTTAAAAACAACTCCTCCTACGAGCGACTATGGGAGGCCCGTAAAATATGGGGATCTGTTGTAAACTTAAGTAGAAGTTTTGCCGTGTACATTTTAGACTACCTGCAGCCGAGTGAAACCATGACCCTGGAACAATTGCGGGAACACCAGCAAATACTGGTACACCGCCAGTTGGCATATATCAATGCATTGCGCATACAGCTGCGGCAGCGGCAGATCTGGGAAATAAAGGATGATCCTTTTACTACTATCGTAAAGGAGCAAACCGGTTTTGTAAATCAAAACCTGCTGCAAGAGATCAAGCACTTTTTGCACGACGATGAAGCCAAAACGCTGAATGATAAAAACAATACTGCAACGCATATCATGCACAAGCAAAGCGAACATATTAATTACCTCGCATCAATGGGTTGCCTGGACAATTACAAGCAGGTAGAACTAGGCAGAATGATAGCCATGTACTACGACCAGCAAGGCGCCTGCGAGCGCATTAAAACCTATCCATTTCCCCGGCAGTATGCGCATTTTAGCGAAGCATTTGTATGGATGCTGGCTATGATATTGCCCTTCGGTTTGTTGGGTGAGTTAACAAAATTTGGCGGCCCCATTGTATGGATGGTAGTTCCGATGAGCGTTGTGGTTTCCTGGATATTTTATGTAATGGAATTGATAGGCGATCGGAGTGAAAATCCTTTTGAGAACGGCGTAAACGACATCCCGATGTCTGCCATCTGCCGCACCATAGAGATTGACCTGCGGGAGATGCTGGCCGAAAAAGAAATTCCTCCTCGACTCCTGCCTGTTAAGAACATCCTGATGTAAAGCATCCGAAGAATCAAGCCTTTCAAAAAACCTTTTTTTCATTGTGCATACCTTAGTAGAAAAACCTACTTTTGCGGTCCTGAAATAGATATCTGGCGCAAGGCCTTACTATTTTAGGAATGATGGTCCCGTAGTTCAATGGATAGAATAGAAGTTTCCTAAACTTTAGATCCAAGTTCGATTCTTGGCGGGACCACATCAATATTTAGAAGTTTCTTAAACTTTAGATCCAACAGTTCCCTGCCTGTCGGCAGACAGGGATTCTTGGCGGGACCACTTAATTAAAATAATAAACCTACCTACCCACTTTTACCCAGATCATTGCCATGCATTTCCAAAGCGATCAAATTGATCATACCCTGTTTTATGCTTTTCTAAAAACAGCCATTTTTCTTTTACTAATTTCCAAGCCTCGTCTAATAAGCCTTTTTTGATAGTAACTATACATTCCAAAACCTTTTATGGGGAGAATGGCAAACTCCCTAATCTACCCATCTTTTGCGGCGAATACTTTGTTTTGCGGAGATTATAGTTCTTATTCTCCGCATATTATGCGGAGAATAATTTTTAGCTGATTGTTCTTGGATGGCTTTACCGGAAAACTGAATACTTCCAAATGGGCTGCCATTGCCAAATGCTCGCCCGATACCGCTTTGCGGGACATTCAGGATTTGATGGAGAAAAAAGTTTTGGAGAAGGAAGCGGGTGGGGGAAGAAGTACGAGTTATATAATTTTATAAAAAATCAAAATCCGTGTTCTGCCACTCCTACTTACTATGAAAATTAAATGCCTATTTCCATTTATTTTGCCTTACCAAACCAGCCATTTTTTACCATGAAGAAAATCATCCTTTCCCTTTTTGCTATTGCCTCCGTCCTGCCTGCTATCTGCCAAAAAACAAATTACACCCCTGCCGAATCAAAACGCCTCGCAGACCTTGGACGAATTTGGGGAATGGTTCATTACTTTCATCCTGCCATGGGTGCCGGAAACATAAACACGGCAGACCTTGTGGTAAAAAATGCAGAGGCCCTGGCGGCCAATCCTTCTGCAGAAAATTTTAAGACCACTGCCAACAACATCCTGGCCCTGTTAAATGATCCGGCCACCCGTATTGTTGATACCGAAAAAGAAGACAGTAGCGTGCTTTTTAAAACCGCCAGCGAGGATGCTGCGGTACACAGGCTTGCCTCGGGATACTGGTACATTTCGTTGCCAACCGGCTTAGTTTCAAACCCCGACATCATGTCCATACCGGGCATCTTGCCCAACCAATGGGATAGTGCCAAAGGCATTATTCTCGACCTTCGCAACGTAGGTTCCAACCAATATATTGATTATGATTTTTTGTTTAATGCCATGCCGATGGTACAGGCAAAACTGGCCGGCAATAGTCCCTTGCCCGAAGCCTTCGAAAGAGTGATTTATCACAATGGGATGGTGCCGCAGGAGAACGGAGAGAACAGCACTTTTTACAGCGGCTGGAGAACCGTAACCCGCAAAACCGCTGCGTCGGGTGCGGTAACCGCCGAAGCTGGTAACGTCTTCAACAAACCTTTTGCTTTTGTGGTAAACAAAGGAACCTCTATAGATTTACTAAAAAAATTGCTGACTTTACGAGCCGCCGGCAAATGCCTGATCATTTTTGAAGGAAGCAGCCAGGGCTATGCCTCCGGCAAAATAATAAAAGTAGCGGTGGCCGATGGATTAACCCTAAACCTGCGAACCAGCGACATGGTTTTTGGCAACAATGGTTCTACCCCTGCGCCGGATTTGATCCTAAACAAAATCAGCGATTTTTCTGAGGAAGGCAGTTACCTGCAGCAATGCATTGCATTGTTGAACAAAGGTCTGCCGGCAATTCAAACAGGTGACAACCCGCTTTCCCTTCAATACAATATTCCCCGTTTTACAGATACCAATACAGGCTTTATGGTGGGCACCGGGCATCGGTTATTTGCACTGTACAATTACTGGAATGCCATCCAATATTTTTACCCATACAAACATTTATTACCCAAAGACTGGAACAACGTTTTAGAAGAACAGCTGCCCGAATTTCTCCAGGCAAAAGATTCTGTAGCGTACAATTTTGCACTGCGTAAAATGATTTCCGAGATACACGATTCGCATGGTTTTTTCAGCAGTTCCAAAGGTACAACGCCCGTGCGCTACGAGTTGGGATCTTGGCCTTCGGTGGATGTGAAGTTTATAGGCAACAAATTGTATATAACCGATGTTGCTCCCGAAATAGCTACTCAAAAAAATATAAAAAAGTGGGATGAAGTAACCGCAATCGATGGACTAACAATTGCCCAATGCCTGCAGAAATGGCGCTGGTACAGTGCCACCAGCAATGAAGCCACTTACAAAAGAGACATTGCAGGTGTGTTGCTGGGCGGCAAGCTCAACACAGAGGTAAGCGTGCAACTAAACCGCAGCGGTACGATGGTAACCGAAAAACTAGTACGCTCCGGTAGGTTTATGCCAAAAGAAAATGTGCTGAACCTGAACCCTCGTTACCCGGTGATGAAAATGCTGGACAAGACTACGGGCTATGTAAATATGGGTGCTTTAAAACCTGAGGAAGTAGACAGTATGTTTACCCTGTTTGAAAAAACGAAAACCATCATTATGGATATTCGCAATTACCCAAGAGGTACGGCCTGGTCTATTGCACCAAGGCTAACGGCTACCAAAAAAAGAGCGGTCACCTTTCGCATGCCCACCGTTACTTCCGATTATATCAATGGCGGCGAAGAAAAAATGACCGGTGAATTTTATTTTGATGTAATACCCGATACCAGCAAGCCAACC
>JBKJKD010000136.1:0-3126 GCA_046597635.1 Ferruginibacter sp.
ACAGAGCTCACGCCCGTTGTATTTTTTGCACCCTCTACTTTTGAAGTGCAGGGCTTTGAAGGCGATATGTCTACCTGGGAAGGCTACGGTAAATTTATGTATCAACTTATTAAAGACCGGGATGTACTGCCGGCGGAAATTAAGAAGAAGGTGCACGAACTTACAGATGCACTAAAAGACGATCGGGAAAAATCATTAATCCTCTACGACTACCTGCAAAAGAATACCCGTTACATTAGCATACAACTGGGCATTGGAGGCTGGCAGCCTTTTGAAGCGTCCTACGTTGCCGAAAAAAAATATGGCGATTGCAAGGCCCTTTCCAACTACATGATAGCATTGCTGAAAGAGGCGGGCATAAAAGGTAAGTATATTGAAATTTATGGAGGCAGTACTCCGCCACCATTTGTAAGCGATTTCTCGTTCTCCCAGGCAAACCATGTTATTGCATGTGTTCCACTGGCAAAAGATACGCTCTGGCTGGAGTGCACGAGCCAAACTGCTTCAGGCGGGTACCTCGGTAGTTTTACCGGAAACAGGAAAGCACTCCTGATTGATGAAAAAGGTGGTACACTGGTGAACACACCGGTATATACCATTCAGGACAATGTGCAGCAAAGAGTGGTGCAGGCAACACTAGATGGAGACGGGAATTTGATGGCAGACATCCACAGTCGCTATACAGGCCTGCAGCAGGAATTTGCACATTCCTTAATGCACAATGCCAATAACAAGGAGCGGGAAGAATATTTAAACAGCATGTTTAATTTGCCCACTTACCAGGTTGTGAAAAACAACTACACAGAAGAAAAAGGTATAATACCATCGGTAAAGGAAAGCCTGCAAGTATCTATTACCAACTATGCCACAGTTACGGGTAAACGCTTGTTTATAGCGGCCAATATATTTGGCAGTGCCAGTGCAAAAATGCCGACAGATACTGCCCGCAAGTACGATTACCTGGTAAAAAATGCTTACCGTGAGTTAGATTCTGTGGCAATAAAAATACCTACTGGGTACAGTGCCGAAAGCTTGCCTAAGGATGTTTTGGTCAACAGCAAATTTGGAAAGTACATGAGTACTGTAAAAGTGGATGCTGACAAAATAACTTACTATCGGGTGATGGAACAATACAGCGGCCGTTTTCCGCCAACAGAATACAAGGACCTGGTGAAATTTCACGACCAGGTATACAAAGCAGACCGCAATAAAATTGTATTGGTAAAAGGAGAATAGCTTATCAGCTTTACGGGCCTATTAAAATATTGGTAAACCCGTAAAGTTGTTCAGGCTTCATCAGGCATACAAATCATTAATATCTGCCTTGCAGAGATCGTACAATAATTTCCCAGCCTTTTCGGCAACTGACTTAAAAAATGCTTCTCCTTTTTCTTTTGTAGCCAGTGCCGGGTTACCTACGCCAGTATCTTCACTTATTTGGCTCCACTTTCTTTCGGCCCACACCCACCCTTCTTTGTAGGCTCCAATTTTATTTTTCTTTTCATTGCCATTGCCCCATATTTTTTTTGGCAATACAAGTCCTGGCTTTAAATACAATAGCAAACTTGTTTCCATTTCATCTGCATGATCTCCGGGTTCTTCAAAAAATAACTTTCGATCCACAGCGTTGAAACAGAAACATACCGAGATAAACATTTTGGGAAATTTCAAACCCAGTTCTCTTACCATGGCTTTAAAATCGTTGCCTCCATGCGCATTAAAGATGAGCAGCTTATACAAACCCTGCCTGTTCAGTGTTTCAGCAATGTCGCATAGTATCGCAAACTGTGTGCTTGGGTTTAGGTTGATGTCCAGGTAAATATCTGCCTGCCCGGTATTAACACCAAAAGGAATGCAAGGCAGCACAATTGCTTTTGCGCCATTTTCCCACGCAAATTTAGCGGCCGCTGCTGCAAGTTCTTCGCCTTCAAAAACATCGGTACCATAAGGCAAGTGATAATTGTGCGCCTCTGTGGCTCCCCAGGGCAATACTGCGAGTTCAAATTTTTCATCTCGCAAGGCTTGCCAATTTGTTTCTGCTAAAATGTAAGGTCTCATATTTTGTATATATATCACAAATATAGATTAGTACCCTAATTTCGCTCCAAGCAATTGTACTATATTTAGCAAATAAACATTGATAAAAACTACGACTATGTATAGCAACAGCGATATACTAGAGAAATGGAAGGTAGCTCTTTCTGTGCTTTGCATTTAACTACCAAAAACAGTCAACCGAAACCTACTTTATGCGCAAACTACTAACTGCTGCTTTCGTACTCGCTCTCCTTTTTTTGCAAACAAGTTCAGTAGCTCAGCAAAAATTTATATTCGGAAAAATTTCTCCAGAAGACTTCAACATAAAATCTCCGCTGTTAGACTCTAGTACCAGCGCCATTGTGATTGCCGATGTGGGAAACTCAAAGTTTATGAAGAATACCATAAGCAGAGCTTTCTATTTACTTTTTAAGGAAAGAAAGCGTATCAAAATCATCAGTAAAAATGGTTTCGATGCTGCCACAATCAGTATTCCTCTCTTTGTAAGCAGTAACGACAATGGGGAAGAGCTGCACGCACTGGAGGCATACACGTACAATCTGGAAAATGGCAAAGTGGTAGAAACTAAAGTGGCCAAGGGATCGATATTTACCGAGCAGCGTAGCAAAAACGTGTTAGTCAAGAAATTTACATTTCCATCGGTTAAAGAGGGCAGTATCATAGAATTTTCTTACGAAGTTCAATCTCCTTATTTTACCAATCTTCAGCCATGGCCGTTCCAGGGAGAATATCCGGTTTTGTGGAGCCAATACGAAACATCCATACCGGAGTTTTTTAAATATGTTACCCTCTCGCAGGGATACCAACCTTTTTTTATCAATGAAGTCAAAAACTCTAATGGTCTAAATAGTTTTAACATAGATGGACGAATAGAGTACCATAATTGGGTTATGAAAAATGTGCCTGCCTTAAAGGAAGAGGCCTATACAACTACAATCAGAAACTCGATTTCTAAAGTTGAATTTCAATTGGCACAGCTACCTTTTCCCATGTGTTCATATAATTTTCAGGAAGTCGACTGGGAAATGCTATCTGTGCGAATTGAAATTCAACTTTAGAAATCGAGTT
>JBKJKD010000221.1:0-16143 GCA_046597635.1 Ferruginibacter sp.
GATTAGTTGATTAGTTGATTAGTTGATTAGTTGATTAGTTGATTAGTTGATTAGTTGATTAGTTGATTAGTTGATTAGTTGATTAGTTGATTTGTTCGACTCCGCAAGTTCAGAAACAATACTGAATTGTTGAGACCCTTATTGTCCCCAACATTCTATAGGGACAGGCATTACACTTTGCCTATTGTCCATTGCCTATTGGCTCTTAATATCCCCTTACATTTTTCCCTTCCACGTAATTCATAAAAGCTTTGTTGCAAACCTTGTTGCCACCTGGAGTGGGATAATTTCCGCTAAAATACCAATCGCCTTTATTATTTGGGCAGGCTTCGTGCAGGCTTTCTATTTTCTGATAAATTACATCCACAGGTATTTTAATATCCTCCGGTGTAATAAGCTGTGCAATTTTTTTAGACATCTGGCTCAGCGTGAACGGCTGGTATACTTGCCTTACCACGTTTTCTGTATGCAATTGATTGTTGCGTTGTAATTCCTTGCACTTATGAAGCAATTCATTCAGCAAACCCTCCTGCCCACTTTCCTTCAGTAATTCTACTGCTGCTTTAAACGCAATAAAATCGCCCATTTTGCTCATGTCTATACCATAACAATCCGGATATCTTATTTGCGGAGCCGAAGAAACGATAATGATTCGTTTGGGTTTAAGCCGGCTTAACATTCGCACAATACTTTCCCTTAAGGTAGTACCTCTAACAATGCTATCATCAATCACAACAAGCGTATCTACGTCTTTCTTCACAGTGCCATAAGTAATATCATATACATGTTGTACCATCTCATTCCGGCTACTATCTTCTGTTATAAAAGTGCGCAGTTTCACATCTTTGATAGCTATCTTTTCTATCCTTATCCGCCGATTGATCATCTCGGTAAGCTTTTCATCATCGTAATCTTTGCCCCAGCTAAGTATGCGCTCAATCTTTATTTTATTGAGATAGTCTTCTGCACCTTTTATGAGACCATAAAAAGCAGTCTCTGCAGTATTCGGTATAAAAGAGAAGATGGTATTCTTAAGATCGTAATCCAGCTTCTTTAAAATAATTCCGCTAAGCTGTCTGCCAAGTTCTGTGCGTTCTTTATAAATTTTTTCATCGCTACCCCGGCTGAAATAAATACGTTCAAAACTACATGCTTTTCGTTCCTGTGGTTCTACAATTTGTTCTACGTTTACAGAACCATCAGCCTTTACAATAAGTGCACAGCCAGGCATTAGTTCCTGCACTTCATTTTCTTCCAGGTTAAATGCAGTACGTATGGCAGCTCGTTCACTTGCGCCTACCACTACCTCATCATTGATGAAATAATAAGAGGGGCGAATGCCATGGGCATCTCTCATTAGGAAAGCATCACCACTGCCGGTAATACCACCAAAATGAAAACCACCGTCAAACAAAGGCACTGCTTTTTTCAGCACATTGGCAATACAAATTTCACCCGGGGTTTTTTCATCTTCCTTTATCAAAAAATGATGAATCACTTCAAGCATGGCTGCAAGATCGCTTTGACATTGAAACTCTCCAGGCGCCATGTTTATCAGAGAAAATAATTCTTCTGTATTTACAAGATTAAAATTGCCAGCCAGGGCAAGGTTGCGGGCGGGAATAATATTTTTTTTAATAAATGGGTGGCAGAACTCTGTGTTGTTTTTACCCTGTGTGCCATACCTAAGGTGGCCTAGCAGCACTTCCCCCATCACACCCAAATGCCCTTTCATTAGGCCCGGATGATTTTTAATATCAGGCTGGTATTTTTCTACCTCGCTGATTTCGGCGCCAATTTTTGAAAAAAGATCGGCAATTGGTTGTGTGGCACTGCTGCGAAGACGGTAAAGAAAAGGATAACCTGGTTCTGTATTTAATTTTACAGCAGCTATACCTGCCCCATCCTGGCCACGGTTGTGCTGTTTTTCCATGAGCAGGTACAGTTTGTTTAAACCATACAGTACCGACTCATATTTTTGTTGGTAATAACTAAAAGGCTTTCGTAAACGAATGAAGGCTAGCCCGCACTCATGTTTTATCTCGTCGCTCATTGTGTAATTTATACCGTGAAACGGGTTGCTGTAATGAGCGGCGAAATTAGTTGATTGGGCTAAGCAAAAAAAATCCCCCTGTTAAGGAGGATGCATATTGATGTTAATTTTTTTACAGGCCACTAAAAGTGAGGCCAACCTGCAATCCTTTAATATCCGGAGCCACACCGTCTTTAAATACTCCGGTAAGGCTATAGGCCCCAAACAAACTGAAGTTGCCATAACCTACACGTGCTGTGGCTGCAATGCGAGTAGTATTGAAATAGTTTTTGGAGCTTTCTTTAATTGTTTTGGTATTCAAAACAGTACCAGAAGCATTTTTCAGTCCCTTGCCCTTTGATTTTGCATTTAACATAGTACCCAGTTTTAAGCCAATAGCAGCTTTGAGGGTTTTGTTTGGAACAGAGGGGTTAGCAGTGAACCTTAACTCTAAGGGCACTTCTAGAAAGGCTGTGCTCACTTTAAATTTTTTGTAATTATCCAGGCTATCAACTGCCCTAAATGGGAGCGATGGAGTTGTAGCGCCCACATCAACAATCATTTTCTTGAAATAAATATTTGTGGTGCCAATGCCTATACCAGCAGCGATACTCATGCGCTGGTTTGACTTAAAAGGCTTATCCAACATAATGTAAACATTGCCACTCCTGTTAAAACTACCAATGTGGCTATCAATACTATCGGGTGCACCTTGCCAGCTGTTTAAGGCAAATTGAACCATAAAATGGTCGGCTGCACGGTTGGCAAGATCGTAAGTTTTTTTGGTAGGGTTTTCTTGCGCAAATGAAGGGTTGGCAGCTGCCAGTACAAAAATTAAAGCCAGTAATTTTCTCATAATCAATGTTGTGCGGCAAAAATAATTGCCTCCACGGTTAATGAAAGGTTAAATGATAGGGGGTATTCAGCTGCTATATTCCATGTTTGAATAGATGTTCAGGCACTAATCACATACTCCCAAGTTGGGCGCAAATGTACAGTTTTAGTTGTTGGAAGATTTATTGGCAGTAAAATAATATTATACCCTTGGCTCTTAAGTACTTGTAATTTAAATGTGGTTTGAACGCAGCATTTTACCCACAATAATTGTTTATTTCACGGGCTCTCCCTAATTTTACGATCTCAAAAGAAGGTTTGCCCTAACAAACCAAAACGTACCTCCTCATCCTCTGAAGCACCCCTTACACATTCTTTTCTAACATCTGATCTCTATCGAGATTCGTATATCACTCGCTTATCCACCGAAAGACCTGTGCCTATTTTTAAAAAAGGTTCAAAACATTTTTTAATCATTAAACCTCAGGATCATGACAAAAACTACAAGACAACGACGCAGGCCTGCCTGCTATTTGCGTCTCTGATTGCTTTGAAATTAAAAAATCAAAGCGCTTCTTACAGGCAACGACAATCAAGTTTTCTGTAATATCATTCATCAAAATAAACTTTTATGGAAAAGACATACGTTTGGACTTACAATGTAATCCGTAGTTGCAACAACGACTTTCATTTTGACTGTGCTGATGCACTCATCCATCTTTTTGAACAAAAATATGGCGAGACGGAAATGGGATTTCAATTAAAGCAATTGCGGGAACACAAATGGGTTTCTGTTCACGGAATTTTAATTTAAGGCCTATGATTCCAATATCTACCTAATAAAAAGTACTATTAATTTTTACAAAAAAGAGGTTCTTTCAAAACCTCTTTTTTGTATTTGATTATTAAAATGGTTTAACAAATACATACCCTCATTCTTAAACCGCTCTCTCATTTATTGCCTTAAAAGCGAAGTATTCAGCTGGTTTGATCATCTCATTATTCCTTAATTTTAAGGCATGAGAAACTTTTTTGTTGCTTTTGCCTTTGCCCAATTTTTGGTTCCCCTTGCTGCCTTCACGCAAAACCTGGGAGGGAACGCTGCCAATATAAGGTGGCAACAAATAAATAACCCAAAGCAAAGGGTTATTTATCCCCCGGCTTTAGATAGCCAGGCGAGAAGAATTCATCACATAGCTTCAAACTTAGATAGTTTCAAACTTTATTCGCTTGGTGATGAGCATAGAAAATGGAATACAGTTCTGCTTAATCAAACAACTCAATCCAATGCATATGTGAGGCTTGCCCCGGTGATGAGTGAGTTTTATATGAACCCTTCCCAAAATAGTTTTTCGCTCGGTAGTCTTCGCTGGGACGACAATCTCGTTATTCACGAGCAACGGCACATGCACCAGTTAGCCAATTTCAACAAAGGGCTCACTAAAGTATTTTCTTTTTTGCTGGGCCAGGAAGGACAGTTGCTCGCTAATGGTATGACAGTGCCCGATTATTTTTTTGAAGGTGATGCTGTGTGGCAGGAAACTATTTTAAGCAGGCAAGGTAGAGGTAGAACTCCCGCTTTTTACAACGGGCTGAAAGCAATATGGCTGGCAGAAAAAAATTATTCCTGGATGCAGTTGCGCAACGGTTCGTTGCGAAACTACCTGCCGGATCATTACGAAGTAGGATATCCACTCGTGGCTTATGGCTATGAAAAATATGGTCCCGATTTTTGGAAAAAAGTTACCCAGGATGCCGTACGGTTCAAAGGTTTATTCTATGCATTTAATAATGCTATACAACGGCATGCTGGCATTTCTTACAAACAATTCAGGCTGGAGGCCTTACAATATTTTAAAGAAAAAACCTTGCCAGCAGAAGTTTCAAAAGAAACTGTTCAATACATAACTCCCATTAGCAAAAATAATGTGGTTGATTATCTGTTCCCTGCGTATATAAGCGACGATTCTATTATAGTTACCAGGGCAGCTTACAACGAAATCAACTCATTTTATTTATTAACCGGCGGTAAAGAAAAAAGGATAAGGGTGAAGGATTTGGTAACCGACGATTATTTTTCTTACAAAAATGGGAAGGTTGTTTATGCAGCTTTTAAGAGTAACGCTCGCCGTGCAAACGTAGATTACAGCGACATTTGCATTCTTGATATTTATTCCAATGAGCAAAAACGTCTCACCAGCGGGGCAACCTTTTTTTCACCAGACATCAATGAATCTGGAACTGAAATTATAGCGGTAAAGGTTAACTCCGATGGCTCTAATTATTTGACTCGTCTAGATGCTGCTAATGGTAAGATTTTAAATGAAGTACCCAATCAGCAAAACTATTTTTTTACACAAACTAAATTTTTGAATAATGCAGAAGTGGTGAGTGCAGTGCGAAATGCGATAGGGCAAATGGCTTTGATAAAAGTAGATTTGCAAAATGGTGCCACGCAAAACCTTACGCCATTTACTTACAATGTTTTGGGTTACCCGTCGGTAAAAAACGATACGGTTTATTATTCTATGATGGATGCTGCCACCAATGTTGCCGATAAAATATTTGCAGTAGATGTAAAGTCCGGCAGCAATTATCAACTGACTAACAATACCAACGGATATTATTATCCCGTTACCAACAAGAAGGGCGAAATAATGGTGAGCGCTTTTACTGCAGATGGACACCGGCTGGCGAAGTTGAACAGCGTTAACAGTTCCTGGCAACTAGCATCACCCAAGCCTGCTGCAGCCGATATTACTAGACTGGATTTGGGCCAGCGAGATTTCCTTTTAGACTCCACCCTCAACAAGGCATTGGCTGCGACTAGCCGCTACAAAAAATCTTTTCAGCTTTTTAATTTTCACAGCGCACGCCCTTATGTGTCTTCGGTAGAATATGGCTACGATTTTTATGGAAACAATGTACTCAGTACTTTTAGCAATAACTTTTCTTATCGCTACAACCGCAATGAACAAAGCAGTACGATAGGCTACAACGCAGTATATGCAGCCCTGTTTCCTTATCTAACGGCAGGATTAGAATATACCTACAACAGAAACATTGATACGGCTATTGGAAGTGGAATTAATTTTAATGCGGCCAGGGCAAACGTTGGGTTTTACATACCGCTGAGATTTATTGGAGGTAGAAACATCAAAAATCTTACAGTGGGTGCAGGCTACAACCTGGAGCAAATTCCCTACATCGGTATAGGTAAAAATGTTTTTGATAATGTAGGGTTTAAATATGCCAGTAGTTTTCTTTCTTTCAGCAATGTGAGCCGGCAGGCAAGGCAGCACATCAATCCCCGGTGGGCGCAAGCTGTGTCTCTCAATTACCGAAAGGCATTTAATTTTTTTGAAACAGGAAAGTTTGTGGGCAGCACAGCTTTTTATTTTCCCGGTGTTTCCAAAAATCATAGTTTGGTTTTGAATGCGGCTTTGCAAAAAAGAGATTCTTTGCCAGATTTTTTTAGCAACAATTTTTCTTACTCCAGGGGTTACGAAGCGCTTAACACAAGGCGGATGTACAAGCTGGCAGCCAACTATCATTTTCCGTTGTCGTATCCCGACTGGGGTGTGGGCAACATTTTCTTTATCCAGCGCATAAGGGCCAATGCTTTCTTTGACTACAGCAATGCCCGGGCCCGGGTTAATGGGCAATTAAGAGATATCATCAACCGCAGTGCCGGTGGGGAACTTTATTTTGATGCCAAAATATGGAACGCTCTCCCAGCCAGTATCGGGGTAAGGTACAGCTACCTGCTCGACACTGATCTGCGGAACCCCGGAGCAACGGGAAGGTGGGAAATTATTTTGCCAATCAATATCATTCCGGATTAATATTGGCGAGGTGACATCGATATGTTGCCATGTAAGATTGTTTTGTTCCACTCTCTTACTCGCAGCCGAAAGCGTAGTTAATGTGGAGTGTAGAAATGATAATAACTGGATAAAAATTAAAAAACCGCAATCGTTGCTGATTGCGGTTTTATTCTTTGTGGGCCCACATGGATTTGAACCATGGACCCTCTGATTATGAGTCAGATGCTCTAACCAACTGAGCTATAGGCCCGATACTGAAACTTTTCAGTAAAATTTTTTTGATCCTCTGCCCCTATGGCTATCGGGGGCACCGTTTTTTAATAACAGGTGGCAAAAGTAAGTAAATTCAGATATTTGCCGAAACGAATTTTAAAAAAAATGGCATTGCTTAAAAATATCATTCTCGATCTTGGAGGTGTGTTGCTCGATATAGATTACCATAAAACGAAAAAGGCATTTGAGGATCTGGGTTTCAAAGACTTTGACAAAATGTATTCTCAATATAGTGCTGATGCTGTTTTTACACAATTGGAAACCGGGGCTATCAGCAACACGATTTTTTATGAACGCATGATGCATCGCTCTGGTGGGCGTATACCGCAGCAAGCAATCAGCAACGCCTGGAATGCTATGTTGCTTAAGTTTAGAGAAGAAACCTTGGCTTTTTTAGAATCACTGGCCGGCAAATATTCGCTGTATCTTTTGAGCAACACCAACGCTATTCACCTGGCAGCCTTTGAAGAAATATTTACTGTACAAACCGGGAAGGCTTCGCTAAATAACTATTTTAAAAAAGCATATTATTCACACGAAGTGGGCCTACGAAAACCCAATGAAGATATTTTTGAATTTATAGTAGAAGATGCCGGGATAAAGGCTCACGAGAGCCTGTTCATAGACGATTCTTACAATAATATAGAAACTGCTAGCCGCTTAGGATTCAAAACACACCTCCTGTTGCCCGGCGAAAAAGTAGAAACCCTGCAGGGATACTGGTAGTTATTTTACTTCCTCAAAATCAATATAGTCTTTCGAAGATGGAGTGTTGGTGCTGGTACTTTTGGCGCTGGCCTGGGTAACGTTACCTTTTCTAAGCGCTTCATTTTGTTGCTGCTGGCGCATCTTTTCCTGCATTTCACCCACCTGGTCCTTCATGCGCTTGCTGGCCCGGTAAACGGGAATAATGAATTCGAAAACCAATTTATAAAGCAGGTAAAACAAGAATAACTCAAAAAGCAATTTAAAAATATTCATAATGCAAATATATTGAGCAGGTAAAAATAATCGCTGTTAATTTTTAGGTTACCATTTCAGGGTTTGTTTGGCTGATACTTATAGATATTATATATTTGCAACGGAAAAAAGAAACAAAAAGAAGGGAACAGGGTTGTTCCCTTCTGCTTTTTACATCACTATGAGCAGTTTTAACCTGATAGAAACAGTAGAGAAACTTTTATCGCCCTTACTGGAAGAGGACATCTTTTTGATTGAGATAAAGGTAAAGCCTATCAATAATATTAAGATTTATCTAGATGCCGATGCTGGTTTGGGTATAGAGCGCTGTATAAAAATCAACAGGGCGCTGTATAAAATAATGGAAGAGATGGCCTTTTTTCCCGAAGGTGATTTTTCGCTGGAAGTTTCAAGTCCGGGTATTGGAGAACCTTTGAAACAGCACAGGCAGTACCTTAAGAACGTGGGTAGAGATGTAGAGGTAACATTACAGGATGATACCAAAATAACTGGAACCCTTCAGGAAGCTGTAGAGCAAAAAATAACCGTAGTAACAACGGAAGGGAAGGGAAAAAAACTAGTGGTGAAAAACGAAGAAATTGAATTTGAAAATATCAAACAAACAAAAGTTCTGATAAAATTTTAACAACAAAAAACCCAATACCGGCGGGGGTTATCAGTGGAGCCGGTGCGGATTATGGCAAGTATTAACTTAATAGAATCATTCCAGGAATTTAAAGATGCGGAAAATATTGACCGCCCTACTTTAATGAAAGTAATGGAAGATGTTTTTAAAACATTGATTCGTAAAAAATATGGCAGCGACGATAACTTTGATGTTATTGTGAACGATCAGAAAGGTGATTTGGAGATTTTTCGTCGCCGAACGATTGTAGACGATGATGATCTGTACAACACCCTTACAGAAATCGAGTTGAAAGACGCCATTAAGATTGAGCCCGATTACAGTGTTGGCGAAGAGCTGTATGAAGCGGTAGATATTCAAAAGGAGTTTGGGCGCAGGGCTATTTTGGCCGGTAAGCAAACACTTGCTGCCCGCATCAACGATCTTAAGAAAAACATCCTCATCAAAAAGTATGAAGACAGAGTGGGCGAAATAGTGAGCGGCGAGGTTTACCAGGTATGGAAAAAAGAGGTGCTGATACTGGATGAAGATGGGAACGAAATGCTTTTGCCAAAATCGGAACAAATTCCTGCCGACTATTTTAAGAAAGGCGAGAATGTGCGTGCAGTGGTAAAGAAAGTAGAACTTAAAAACAACCAGGCTGTTATTATACTTTCAAGAACAAGTCCTTTGTTCCTGGAAAAATTACTTGAAATAGAAGTACCGGAAATATTTGACGGACTGATAGTGGTAAAGAAAATTGTGAGAGACCCGGGAGAAAGAGCAAAAGTGGCTGTAGAAAGCTACGACGATCGTATAGATCCTGTTGGTGCTTGCGTGGGTATGAAAGGTAGCCGGATACATGGAATAGTGAGGGAGTTGAAGAATGAAAATATTGACGTAATCAACTGGACAGCCAATACCCAATTGCTCATTCAAAGATCTTTAACACCATCAAAAATTACAACTATAGATCTGGATACAGAAAAGATGCACGCCAACGTGTATCTGAAGCCCGATCAAGTTTCTTTGGCAATTGGCCGCCGTGGTGTAAACATCAAACTGGCATGCGAGTTGACAGGTTATGAGATCGATGTATTCAGGGATAGCGAAGATGAAGTAGATGACTTTGATATTGACCTGGAAGAATTTAGCGATGAGATTGAACCATGGGTAATTGAAACCCTTAAAAAAGTTGGTTGCGATACGGCTCGTTCTGTACTTGACCTCACTCCAGAAGAACTGGAACGCAGGACTGATCTTGAAAAAGAAACAATTGAAGAAGTAAGAAGGGTATTGAAAGAAGAATTTGAGAAAGAATAATTCCGGCAGTATGTAGAGCCAGCTTATATTACAACATAAAAAACAGAAAGCTTTTACTTACGCAGTAAGTAAAGGCAAAAAACGAAGAATGTCAGAAGTAAACACACCCAGATTGATGGCGGCAGCCAAGGAGTTTAACATAGGCACCCACACCTTGATAGACTTTCTTGTGTCTAAGAATTTTGATACAGATGAATTAAAGCCTTCCACCAAGCTTTCTGAAGAAATGTACCGGGTACTGCAGGGAGAATTCCAACAGGATAAGGTGGCAAAGCAGAAAGCAGAATTGATTGACCTGCCCAAAGGTGCAACGGGCGATGCTAAGAAGAAAAGAGATGAGGAAGATCTTTCCATTAAAAAGAAAGAAGAAAAATCAAAGCAAAAGGTAGATGAAAAACCAGTAGTGGAAGAAGTGAAACCAGTAGAAATGGTGGAACCGGTAGTTGTAGAAGAAATACCAGTTGTAGAAGAAAAGCCAGCTTCAGCACCTGTAGAGGAAAAGGTAGCAGAAGTAAAATTGGAAAAAGAGGAGCCAAAGGAAGAAGTTTCTACCATCACCAAAATAGAGGCTCCGGAATTGGAGGCTCCCAAAGTGCTGGACAAAATTGATTTGACTGCGATTGATTCTTCTACCCGTCCGAAAAAATCAGCGAAGAAAAAAGAAGAACCTGTTGCCGCATCCCCTGTTGTACCGGAAGTTAGCAAGCCTGCATCTGAAGTAAAAGAACCGGTGGTAATCGCCGAGCCTAAACAGCCGGCAGTAATTGCAACAGTTCAAATGCCAGTAGCTGCAACTCCTGCGCCACTGGCTCCGGAAGCTCCGGCAAAAATTGAAAACATCTTAGCAGCAAGGCTGACCGGTCCCAAGATCATGGGTAAAATCGAGTTGCCTGTTGACAGTGATACCAGGCCCAAAAAGGATGACGAAAGACATAAACGCAAACGCATTCCTATTCTAAAAAAACCTGGAACACCGGGCCAGCCAGCTCAACAAACTGGTCAGCGACCTCCAATGGGACAAGGCGTGGCAGGCGCACAGCGTGGCACAAGGCCACCTATGGATAATAGGAATACAACAGGTACTGGCAGGCCTCCTGCCGGTAGCAATCGTTTTGCAAAACCGGGTCAGAACACCGGCGCAAGAAGAGAAGATAAAGTAATTGATGCGAAGGAGATACAGGAAAAGCTGAAACAAACACAGGCTAAATTGGCCGGTTCTGGCGGACGTGGTAAAAGCTTAAAAGCTAAATACCGTAAAGCGAAGCGTGAGGAGATGCAAGACCATATGGGTGCTGAAGGCATGGAGGGTAACAAGCTGCAGGTAACAGAGTTCATCTCTGTGAGCGAATTGGCAAGTTTGATGGATGTGAGTTTTGCAGATGTAATCAGCAAATGTATGAACCTCGGTATCATGGTGTCTATCAACCAAAGGTTGGAGGCAGATGTGATAGAGCTGGTGGCTGGAGAATTTAATTTTGAAGTAGAATTTATAGGTGTAGAAGATGCCGCAGAGTTGGAGGAAGATGATGAAGTAGACAATCCTGAAGATCTAAAACCAAGAGCTCCCATTGTAACTATCATGGGTCACGTAGATCATGGTAAAACATCTTTACTGGATTATATCCGTCACACCAATGTTATTGCTGGTGAGGCCGGTGGTATTACACAGCATATAGGTGCTTACGAGGTTACTACCAAAGCTGGCAGGGCCATTACTTTCCTGGATACACCTGGTCACGAAGCCTTTACGGCCATGCGGGCCCGTGGTGCAAAAGTTACAGACATTGCCGTAATAGTAGTAGCAGCAGATGATGCCGTAATGCCTCAAACAAAAGAAGCGATTTCGCATTCTCAGGCTGCCAACGTTCCCATGATATTTGCCATTAATAAAATGGACAGAGATGGTGCCAACCCGGAGAAGATTAAAGAACAACTTGCAGGGATGAACATCCTGGTAGAAAGCTGGGGCGGTAAGTTTCAGAGCCAGGAAATTAGCGCAAAACAGGGATTGAATATTGATATCCTTCTGGAGAAAATATTATTGGAAACCGATATTTTGGAACTGAAGGCCAATGCAAAAAAGGCAGCTTCCGGAACAATAATAGAAGCTTCGCTTGATAAAGGCCGTGGGTACGTTGCCACAATACTGGTGCAGAACGGCACGCTTCAACCGGGCGACATGATCGTTTCGGGTCAGTATTTCGGTAAAGTAAAAGCTATGTATAACGAGCGCAACCAACGTATCGAAACAGCACCACCTTCTACCCCTGTCCTTTTATTGGGTCTAAACGGAGCCCCACAGGCAGGTGAAACCTTCAGGGTATTTACAGACGAAGCTGAAGCAAGAGAAACAGCATACAAGCGTGGACAAATTTTGCGTGAGCAAGGTATGAGGGCTAAGAAGCATATTACCCTCGATGAAATTGGCCGTCGCTTGGCGCTTGGCAACTTTAAGGAGTTGAATGTGATCATCAAAGGTGATGTGGATGGTTCCGTAGAAGCCTTGAGTGATTCATTGCAGAAATTGAGTACAGAAGAAATCGTAGTTAAGGTTATACATAAAGCAGTTGGTGCCATCACAGAAAGTGATGTTACCCTTGCCAATGCCTCGGATGCAATTATTATTGGTTTCAACGTTCGCCCAAGTATACAGGCAGCAAGAATGGCTGAGGCAGAGTCTATAGAAATTAAAATGTACTCTATTATTTATAATGCCATCGAAGAGATTCGTAGTGCAATGGAAGGTATGTTGGAGCCAGGTGTAGAAGAGAAGATCCTTGGTAATATTGAAATCCGTGAAACTTACAGGTTCGATAAAGCTACCGTGGCAGGTTGTATGGTGCTCGATGGTAAAGTGGCTCGTAACAATCGCATTCGCCTTGTAAGAGATGGTATTGTAATTTTTACAGGTGAACTTGCAAGTTTAAAACGTTATCGTGATGATGCCAAGGAAGTAACTTCCAATATGGAGTGTGGCCTGGTAATCAGAAATTACAACGACATTAAAGTAGGCGATATTGTTGAAGCATTTGAGGAAGTAGAAGTAAAGCGTACATTATAAAAGTTTGTTTTCAAATCGTATAAAATTGTAGTGGGCAGCCACTACAATTTTTTGTTAAATGCCCTGGCCTGAAAATTTACGGCGATATACAAGTTTAAATTTGGGCAATTTTAAAAACCAGCCACCTTACAGCATGATGAAAATTAAAATGATACTCAGCAGCTTTTGCATTTTATGTGCAGGAGTTGTAATGGCGCAACCAAAGAAAGTGCTGGCCGATAAAATTGTGGCCGTGGTGGGAGACAAGATTGTACTAAAGACAGATATAGACAATGCCTTGATTGATATGCAGCGCCAGGGGGTTGAAGCTCCGGCAAATGCCCGTTGTTATATAATGGAACAGTCACTTGGTGTAAAAGCTTTAGTGTTGCAGGCAGAAAAAGATTCTTTACCTATTACAGATGAAGAAATTGACGCAGACATTGATAATCGCATCAGATATTTCATCAGCCAGTACGGTTCAAGCGAAGAGCTGGAACGTATTGCAGGTAAATCTGTTTACCAGCTAAAGGAAGATTTTAGAACGGGTATTAGGGATCAGAAACTGGCCACTGCCATGCGCAATAAAATTGTAGACGAGGTTAAAATAACGCCCAACGAAGTGAAAGCATTCTTTGAGAAGATGCCGGAAGACAGCCTCGCATTTTACGAAAGTGAAGTAGAAATAGGCCAGGTGGTGAGTTTCCCCAAAGCCAGCAAAGACGCAGATGACTATGCTGTGGAACAACTGAATGAGTACAAGGCGCAGGTGGAAGCCGGAAAAGATTTTAAGAACATGGCAGATCTTTATTCGGAAGATCCGGGTGTAAAACAAAATCATGGTCAGTACGAAATAAACAGGAACTCTAAAGAATGGGATGGGGCTTGGTTGAACAAGGCCTTTACCTTGAAAGAGGGCCAGATAAGCAAACCCTTTAAAACCCAATTTGGGTATCATATTATACAGTTGGTAAGCCGGGCCGGAGATGATGCAGTGGTTCGCCATATTTTAAAAGTGCCACAGGTTACCAATATTGAAATAAAAGAAGGTGCATCCAAATTGGATTCTGTGAGAGCAAAATTAATTGCGGGTACCATCGATTTTGGAACTGCAGTTTCAAAATACAGCGATGACCCAGGCAGCAAGTTCACAGGCGGAATGTTACAAGGTCCCAACGGTAATTTCCTGACCATCGACCAGTTGGATCCCGCCATGGTAGCCATGCTCAAAGATCTAAAAGTAGGAGAATACTCTCAACCCGTTGAATTTGCTGATGAAAGAGGCAAAAAGGGTTTGCGCATTGTGTATATCAAAACGCAAACAGAACCACATAGGGAAAACTTAAAAGACGATTATAGCAAGATTGCCAACCGTGCCCTGGAAGAAAAAAAGGAATCAGCTTTAGAAACCTGGTTTTATAAAAAAATAAGAACCTATTATGTAATGATTGATCCTGAGTACCAGGGTTGCGATGTGATGGAAAAGTGGGTGGAAGCGGCAAAGCTTTCTACGGTAAGTGCCAGTAAATAAACTTCCCTGAGAAGTGAGTATAAAAATTAATTTTGCAAGCGTTCCGCCTAACACGGAACGCTTGTTGTTTTAGAACATTTACACAACACAAAAAAATAAGGCCTTAATTTTAGATGTGAACATAAGCATACAAATATGATAGAGAAAAAGAAGGTAGTTGAACAGGTGGAAGAGAATGCTTTACTCGTTGGTATCATTCAAAAAGACCAAACGGAAGTACAGGTTACGGAATATATGGACGAGTTGGCTTTTTTGGCAGAAACTGCCGGTGTAACAACTATTAAGAGGTATACCCAAAAAATGCAGCGGCCCGATAGTAAAACTTTTGTGGGTAAGGGCAAGCTTGATGAGATTAAAAATTACATCTTGCTCAAAGGAAATATTACCCTTGTAATTTTTGATGATGAATTGACCGGTTCTCAAATTCAAAATATAGAAAAGGAACTCAATACAAAAACCATCGACAGAAGTGATTTGATACTGGATATTTTTGCCAGCCGTGCTAAAACTGCTCAGGCAAAAACACAAGTAGAGTTAGCGCAATACCAATACATACTGCCCCGCCTCCGTGGTATGTGGAAGCATTTGGAAAGGCAGGGAGGTGGCGTAGGTACAAGGGGTCCGGGTGAAACAGAGATTGAAACCGATCGCCGAATTGTAAAAGATAAAATTACCCTGCTAAGGAAACGTCTTGCCGAAATAGACAAGCAGGCATTTACACAAAGAAAAGAGCGGGGAGAGTTTATCAGGGTGGCACTTGTTGGCTACACCAACGTTGGTAAATCTACGCTGATGACCATCCTGAGCAAGAGTGAAGTATTTGCAGAGAATAAATTGTTTGCAACGCTGGATACTACTACCCGCAAAATAGTTTTAGAACAAACGCCTTTTTTATTGAGTGATACCGTGGGGTTCATTCGCAAATTGCCACATCACCTGGTAGAGAGTTTTAAGAGCACGCTCGATGAAGTGCGTGAGGCAGATGTGCTCATACATGTGGTAGACATTTCTCACCCACAGTACGAAGAGCAACTGGATGTGGTAAAAAAAACGCTTGCAGAAATGGGCTGCACCGATAAATCGACCATCACCGTTTTTAATAAGATGGATAAGTACGAGGAGCAGGTGTTTGATCAATGGTTGGAAGAAGAAGTGAAGCAGGATATTTTTAGAGAGTTGAAGGAAAGATGGCAAACTGAAACCAAGGGCAATTGTGTATTTGTATCTGCTGTAGAAAAGACCAACCTCGATGTGTTGCGACAAACCATTTTAAATAAAGTAAGAGAAATGTACCAGATCAGGTATCCGTATAGAGCTGAGTATTTCTACTAATTTGCAGCAGAAACCCAT
The DNA here is from genome assembly GCA_046597635.1 of Ferruginibacter sp. Taxonomy (GTDB): domain Bacteria; phylum Bacteroidota; class Bacteroidia; order Chitinophagales; family Chitinophagaceae; genus Ferruginibacter. The sequence continues at coordinate 15,796 of JBKJKD010000221.1, forward strand.
CCCCCCAAATACATGCTTGAAAAAACATATACTTGGCACAAGTGTGCGGAAAGCCTGGCAGAATTGCAATTGTCTGATGCAGGCCTTGTTGAAGTAGAGGTTGCCGGTAAAAAAATTTGTATTGCTTTGCACAATGATGTTGTGCATGCGTGCGCTGCAAAATGTCCACATGCGGGAGGTATTATGTCTGAAGGTTACATAGACGCCATCGGCAATATAGTATGCCCTGTTCATCGTTATAAATTTACTTTGCAGCAGGGCAGAAACAGCAGTGGCGAGGGCTATCATTTAAAAGTTTACCCCGTGCAGCAGCGCCCAGATGGCGTGTTCGTAGGCATCGAAGAGAAT
>JBKJKD010000194.1:0-13461 GCA_046597635.1 Ferruginibacter sp.
TTTTAAAATACGTAAGATAGATGAGGCTGCAAAAGGCAGCACGGTATGGTTTAGATTAATTATTATGCCTGCCAGCATTTTGTTATGGCCAATCGTTTGGAAAAAGTTATTTGAAAAAGGTAGAACCAAAGTTTCTGATAAAGAGATTGATCATCAGTTTTAAAAAACAACGCATAAACACTGTGAACCATCAATTACGAAAAAGGCATAAAGCTATCTGGATGGTTGTATCCATTATTACAATCATTATGCTATTGCTCGCTGTTGTAAAGCGCCCTTAAAAATAGATTCGTTCTTTAAAACGACTCAAATGATTTTTAAATTTTAATGTATGAGTGCAGGCTATCAGCCCATTTTGTGGAATAAGTTTAAGAAGCAATACGATCTGATATTGTGGAGCTGCATCATCTTTTACCTGCTAACTTTTATTGGTAGTAATATCTTTTTATTTCCGCATCACAGTTTTAATACCATTTTAATAAGGGCATTTGGCACACTAGCCATTTTGTTATTGCATATAGTCCTGCTTATTGGGCCTGCATGCCGTCTCTCCGTAAAATTTTTGCCCATCCTTTATAACCGTCGTCATTTGGGAGTTTCGTTGTTTGTTATTGCGGCAGTGCACGGCGTACTTAGTTTGATATGGTTCCATGGCAATGCAGATATCAATCCTTTAGTGTCTTTATTTACTGCCAATAAACATTATGGTTCTATCGCTTATTTTCCTTTTCAAACATTGGGCTTTGCAGCACTAATCATTTTGGCCGTTATGGCATTTACCAGCCATGATTTTTGGTTATCGTTTTTAAGCCCCAAATTCTGGAAGGCCATGCACATGCTGGTGTACCTGGCATATGCATTGGTAATAATGCATGTGGCATTGGGTATTATTCAGTTCGAAAAAAGCCCGGTGTTGGTGCTGTTACTCATTGCAGGGTTGTTGATAATTTCAATGGCACATATACTGGCTGCTTTTCAAGAAAATAGAACTGATCATGCAAAACCTGGAGAACTGAATGCAGACTGGCAGTATGTGTGCAAGGTAGAAGAGATGGAGGATGGGCTGGCAAAAATGGCCATCATCAATAAAGAGCGTATTGCTATTTTTAAATACGATGGTAAACTAAGTGCAGTACACAATGTGTGCAAACACCAAATGGGGCCATTGGGCGAAGGCAGGGTAGTGGACGGCTGTATTACCTGCCCTTGGCACGGCTATCAATACCGGCCAGCGGATGGTTGTGCACCAGCGCCTTTTAAAGAGAAACTTCATACCTATCCGTTACAAATGATAGGTAATAAAATTTATGTGAGTACCCGGCCAATGCCCGAGGGAACTTATATAGAGCCCGTACTTATTACTGCTGTGCAAGATCGAAAAGAAAAACAGGATGATTTTTTTATTGGCTGGGGTGCCACCCATAAAAAATCAATTTTATCTACTTCAAAAGTAACTGCCATTGGGCTTGTGGCGCTGCTGATGGTAACGTCGTTTGTTTTCACAACTCAGCAAAGGAACGTTTCTACATTTCAAATAAATTATGAGCAGGTAAGTGAAATACAGGGTTGGTTAACAAACACACCGGTACCCATGCTTACCATTGTTGATGGTAAGGATGGAAATGGTAATCCCCTGTTTAAATCAATTTTGCTGGTAGATGCTTTCAAAAAAGGGGCGGGTGAAGCAGTTGAAAATGTATTGGCCGGGGCAAGTGAAAAATATGTAAAATTAACCGGGTATTTAAGCAACAATTATATCAATTGCGAAGGCAACGTCAAAGATAGCAGCCAAAACTGTGTATCGCTTTGTACACAGTGCATCACAGGAACTACCCAATTTCCCTTGATGGAAATAGAAAATGGGGTCTATTCCTTTACAGCGGTAGCAGCGCCATTTGCCTTGCCAACGATAGCATCCTCCGCAAGGATTGATACCGTCATCAGCGGAGAAATTATTGACCCAAAATGTTACTTTGGTGCCATGAACCCAGGTGAGGGTAAGCCCCATTTGAGTTGTGCCGTTCGTTGCATCACGGGGGGTATAATGCCTGTTTTAAAGTATAAAATGGAGGGTAAAGCGCATTATGCTATCCTGATTGGCGTGAATGGAGAAGCTATCAACAAAAAGGTAACTAACTTTGTGGGAATGCCGGTTGTGGTAAAAGGAACCAAAACTATGATTCACAATTGGGAAATCCTTTACAGCGATGTAGGCGTGGACATTAAGCATAACTAGAATCTAATGAAAATCCCTTTTCCCGGAAGACTCACTTACAGCATGTTGGTATTAGCCCTATTATTGGGTTCTTTCCTTCAAGGCTATACCCAGCAAAAATCAATCAGGGGTCTTGTTAAAGACGGGCATTCAGATGAACTGCTCCCTTTTGTAAGCGTACAATTCAAGAACAGTTCTGTGGGTAAAATAACGGACTCATCGGGTTCTTTTGTATTTATTTTAAGCAGATGGCCTTCAGATACGCTTGTGATAACGAGTGTGGGTTACCAGCCCTTTTATTTTGTAATTCCCAAAAATATAGACACAGTAAATATATCCGCTAGCCTGCAGCCAGGTGTTGCTAGTGCCGAGGTGATTGTAAAAGCCAAAGCAAAGCATAGCCGGGGCTGGTACTTGTGGAAGAAAGTAGTGGCACACAGAGATTCGAACAACATTTTTAAGAACGATAATTTTACTTACAACGTTTACAACAGGCTGGAAGTAGATATCAACAATATTAGCACGGAGAAGATTCAGAAAAATATATTGCTGCGTAATTTTAAGGTGCTCGCCAATAACATTGACAGCACTTCTGAAGAGAAACCTATTTTGCCTACTTTTTTTTCAGAGACGCTTTCAGACTTTTATTACCAAAAGAGTCCACATAAAACCCGGGAAGTTATTCGGGCAAACCAAATTACCGGTGTAAAGAATGAGAGTATCACAAAATACCTTGGAAGCCTGTATCAGAATGTGGTGATTTATCAAAATTTCATTCCTGTTTTCGATAAAGAATATATAAGCCCAATCAATGATAATGGAGATGCCTATTATAATTACCGCCTGGCAGATACGCAGATGGTGGCAGGCAGGCGGTTGCTGCATTTAATCTTTATCCCAAAACAAAAAGGGCAGAATACTTTTACCGGCGATTGCTGGGTTGACAGTGCTACCTACGCCATCCAAAAAGTCATATTGCACGTAACAGGGCAAACCAATATAAATTTTGTTGATAAGTTGAGTATTGTACAGGAGAGTACGCTTATAAATGACAGCACCTGGTTCCTAAGTAAAGATAAATTTATAGTTAACCTTAGTCCCTTAGGTAACAAAGCATTTGGGTTTATTGCACGAAAAACAACCAATTACAATAGGGTAAAAGTAAATGTTGCTGAAGTGAGCGCAGAACTGGCAAAGAATACAATTGAGGAAGAAATCGAGGTGTTGCCAGATGTAAAAAATAGAACAGCCAGCTACTGGGACAGCACAAGAATAGAACCACTCACAAAAACGGAGACCGGTATTTTTGTAATGATTGATTCTTTGCAAAAGTCACCGGCTTATAAAAAAACGTACAAGGCAATCTCCTTTATTGGCACAGGCTATAAAGATATTGGCAAGTTCCAGATTGGCCCATGGTTTAGCTGGTTTAGCTCCAATGGATGGGAAGGTACGAGGCTGCGATTTGACTTGGGCACTACAAAGAAATTTAGCAAACATCTGTGGTTGCACGGGTATTTGGCCTATGGCTTTACAGATAAAAGATTTAAGAAACAAGGCGAGGCCTTATGGTTGCTTCGGCAAAAGCCCTGGGAGTACCTACGCATGTCTTATGTAGACGATTTAAGTTTTACACAAAATAGCAACAGCGGCGACCTTAGCGGCTCAAATGTAGCTTCGGGTTTTATCCGCAAAACTGGTATCCCCATTAAGTACATTAATATTGAGGAGAAAAAACTGGAATATTTTCGGGATACCAAAACAGGATTTTCTGCTACCGTTACGGTGGCAAATAAAACGTTTACACCGTTAAAAAATATGCCGGATAAAACCTTCTTTCCTGTAAAGGATGGCGAACCGTTAAATACGACCGAACTCTCCTTGAGACTAAGGTTTGCGTATCTCGAAACGTTTTTTGAGCGTAACTTTTTTCGCTATAGTCTCGGCAGCACCTATCCGATAGTGCAGGTTGAGTTTACGCAGGGCATCAAAGGCATTTTAAAAAGCAGCTATAATTACCGGAAATTATCGGCAAGCATTAGTGACGGAATTTCTTTGGCACCCTTCGGGCGAATTTCCTGCAGCCTATACGCTGGTAAAGTGTTTGGTACATTACCATATGTTCTCCTGGAAGTACACCCCGGAAATGAGACGCAATATTATAATAAGGATGCTTTTAATCTCATGAACCGATACGAATTTGTGAGCGACAGCTATGCAGGTTTTTCTGTAGAACACAACGTTGGTAGCGGTTTATTTAAGTACATTCCGCTTACAAGAAAGCTAAAGTTCAGACAGTTTTGGAACGTAAAAGCGGTTACCGGTAGTGTGAGTGACGCTAACAGAACTTTAAATTTTGCCAACAACTACCCATTGAAGTCGTTAGATAATAAATTGTATGTAGAAGCAGGAACTGGCGTAGACAATATTTTTAAGTTGCTTCGGTTAGACCTTGTATGGCGTTTACTGCCCACGCCGTTGCCGTATAATAAGTCAAGCCGTTTTGGTGTTTTTGGCAGCCTGCATTTCCAATTGTAATCGTAGAACGGTAGACGAATTATCATTGCTGTTGAGTAATCCTTGTAATAAGGCTAACTCCAACCGACCCCGATCGTAGTACGGATTCCTGCTACCGTAGATCTGGTTCCTTTCCTCACAAACATGTTTCAACTTTCATAGCTCGATCCGATAAGCAAATTGATCGGGCGTGCATGTTAGTTTATTATTAATTCTTATACTCCAGGGAGGGAAGAATCTACCAATCATCGGGAACTATTACCCTTTCATCTACCATTAAATCATTGCATTTTTGTATAATCAAAACAAACAATTTTTAAAGCCAACTAAAACTATTTACATGACTACCAAAAACATCATCTCCTGGTTACTGCGCATTACAGCAGCGGTAATACTACTGCAAACACTGTTCTTTAAATTTACGGCAGCGCCAGAATCCGTAGAATTGTTTACCAAGCTGGGTGTAGAACCCTGGGGCAGAATTGGTACGGGGGTGATAGAGTTAATCACCAGTATTTTATTGTTGGTTCCAGCCACTGTATTCTTCGGTGCTTTTTTGGGCGTGGGTTTAATGGCAGGTGCCATACTTTCTCATATAGCTGTTATTGGCATAGAGTCGCAGGGCGACGGTGGACAATTGTTTACCCTGGCCATTATCGTAGTGCTGTGCTGCCTTATCCTTTTGCTGCTTCATAAAAATGAGGGGCTGCAGTATTTCCACAAAGTTTTTAAAAAAGGGACCTCCCTGAAATCTGTTTAAGACAATTTCCTGTATATTTCACTAAACTGCTTAACTATGATTTTTACCCGGTTATCTCATCAATTAAATTCGCTCACAGGTCTTATTGGTAAACTTACCAATGAGCAGTACCAGCAAAAAATACAACATCTTTCCAATGCAAGCATTGGCGAGCATACAAGGCATATTATTGAATTGCTGCAGTGTGCCATTACTGGTTACAGCACAGGTGAAGTAGACTATGTAAATCGGCAACGAAATCCTGAGCTTGAAAACAATTCCCAAGCCGCTCTAGCCGAACTACAACGACTACTGATATCCGTTGGCCAGGATGATAAACAACTTTCAATCACTTTAGAGCCGACACCCGAAGCAGGTCAGTTACCCGTTTTTACCACTTATTTCCGGGAGATTATTTACAATACCGAGCATGCAGTTCATCACCTGGCTTTGATAAAAGTGGCACTGGTAGAAATGAAACTCGATTTGGTGAATAGTAACTTTGGAATGGCCGAGTCAACCATTCAATACAAGGCTTCTCTAACCACCTCTTAGTAAGTTTTAATTTATTTAGTTTACCCGCTCAAGTATTAAAATATGTGTACCGTAGTATTTATTCCGGGAAAGGAGTGTAACTATCTTGCCTCACTTCGTGACGAAGACCCTAACAGGCCAAAGGCTAAAACGCCCGCTATAATGGGAAGCGATGACATAAAATATCTATCACCAATGGATGCCCTTGCTGGTGGCACGTGGATAGGAGCCAATGAATTGGGCGCAGTCATTATTTTATTAAACGGAGGTTTCGAAAATCATGAGCGCAAGGGTAAGTATGAAAAAAGCCGTGGATTAGTTGTAACCGAGTTGTTACAGTCTGATGTGCCAGTTATAGACTGGAGCCTGATGGACATGGAAAATATAGAGCCCTATACCTTAATTGTTTCAGTTGATAGCATGCTCTTTCAATTGGTATGGGATGGTGAAAAAAAACATAGGATAACACTCGATGCTGATAAGCCCCACATCTGGTCATCTGCTACCTTGTACGATGCAACTGCAAAGGCAAAAAGAGAAGAGCTTTTTCAAAACTGGATTGGGCTGCATCCAGGGGTTTCAAAGCTGAGCCTGCTCAATTTCTTTAAGTTATTTGATGATTCGGAAAACGGTTTCCTGGTAAACAGGAATGGCGACTTGCAAACACTGAGCTACACTTTTGTAGAAAGTAATGTAGCTGGTAAATCTGTAGTGGATTATTTTGATTTGGACTCCTATACGTTCCATACTTCCAGCATCTCCCTAAAAAGTAAGGTCAGTGATCTTAGCTTTTTATTTACCTTAAATAATGAAAATTAGTGAGCTGTTGCGGTAGCTTTCACAAAACGTTTTCAAAGAATAAATTGTATATCAGCAGGAGAACCTAAAACTAACCGCAATGAATTTGACAACAAACCAACACAATGTTACTGCCTGGGTAAACGAGTACTCAGATATTTTGTATGGCTACGTGGTGCAGCGGGTAAGTGATGCAGATACTGCAAAAGACCTGGTGCAGGAAACCTTTTTGGCCGCATGGCGCAATGTAGAGCAGTACAACGGGGAAGCTTCTGTAAAAACATGGTTGTTTACGATTCTTAAAAATAAAATGATTGATCACTACCGCAAGGTTGCTACCAGGCAGACGCACTCACTGGCTGCAAGCGATCAGGACAATGACAGTTATTATTTTGATGCCAGCGGCCATTGGACGAAAGATACTTATCCTGCAGCATGGGGAAATGTTCGGGTGGAATCAAAAGAGTTTTACGCAATTCTGGGCCAGGGCATCAAGACCCTTAAAGAAATGCAGGCAGCTGTTTTTACCATGAAATACTTCGATGATATGGAAAGTGAAGAAATCTGTAAGGTTCTTAACATCACTTCGTCTAATTATTGGGTCCTCATTCACAGGGCCAAAGTGCAATTAAGAGCCTATCTTGAGGAAAACTGGATAGTGGGTTAAATTTATGAGTATGAGTATTTCATGTAAGCAAGCAACCGATTATATATCTAAGAAGGAAGAGGGAAAACTGTCGTTATCCCAAAGGTATCAGCTGTGGAGGCACTTTGCCCAGTGTTATTTGTGTAAAATCTTCTACAAACAAAATGAGCAAATACTAGCCAATATCTCGAAGCATAAGCAGCAGGAATCAGCTGCAGAACTCCCTCACCAACATAAGGAGGCGATATTGACTGCGCTCACAAAAAACGACAATTGACCTAAGTAAACAATACAACAACTTTCATAAATGCCGGAGTTGTTCGTACACTGCTCAACCCTAAATAATGATGTTTTGCCAAATGATACTTTTTGCAAAGAGACAGTACTCCTAACCGGTGTAGCACAGAAGGAGGCTGAAGCGCATGCCTCGTAACACCTATTATTTTAAAACGCTTTTTATAAAAATATTTAACTGGGAGTATTGGCCCTTTGACCTCGTTAATATACCCACGTATATTTATTGGATGTACCTTGCGGCTAAGTCACGTTCCTTCTTCTATTTTAGTACCAGCAATCCCAGCATCAGAAATGCAGGGTTTTTAATGGAAAGCAAAAAAGAAATTTATGACATCATGCCGCAGCAATATTATCCCAAAACAATATTGGTGCATCCCGGCGACGATATCCTGGATGTGCAGGTAGCATTGCTGGAAAAAGGTTTGTTGCTACCGCTGATAGCCAAGCCAGATATTGGGATGAAAGGCCTGCAGGTAAAAGTGCTCAAAGAAACTGCCGATATATTGACTTATCTGCAAAGCAGTAAAGTAGATTTTTTGTTGCAGGATTATGTGGCATTCGAACATGAAGTAGGTATTTTTTACTACCGCATACCCGGAGAAAGCAAGGGTCATATTTCCGGTATTGTTGGCAAAGAATTTCTGACGGTAATAGGAGATGGGGTCAATACCATTGAAGATTTACTAAAACAAAACGACCGCTTTCTGTTGCAGTTAGAAGTGCTCAGAAAGAATTATGGCGAAGGCTTACAAAAAGTATTGACCGCTCACGAACTCTATACTTTGGTCCCTTATGGCAACCACAGCCGCGGCGCAAAGTTTATAGACTGTAGTCATTTAATAGATCAGGAACTTACAGATAGCATCGATGCAATATGCCAATCTATACCCGAGTTTTATTATGGCAGGTTAGATATTAAATACAACAGTTGGCAAGAATTGAGGGCCGGAAAAAATTTGTCTATCATTGAAGTAAATGGCGCAGGCAGCGAGCCCACCCATATCTACGATCCTAAGCATTCTGTGTTTTTTGCCTGGAAGGAAATCATCCGGCATTTAGATATTCTTTATAAAATAAGCATGGTTAATAAAAAGCGGCTTGGTCTTTCTTACATGACTACTAAGCAAGGATTGGCTATGTTAAAAGCCAATGCGAGGCAGGTTAAATTGATTTCTTAGCAATCATTCACCCCAGCATTTTAAGAATATGGTTGCAATTAGTTTTGGAAGGATAATTAAGACGTGTGAAATGGTTTGATGTAAAAATAAAGTTTCACACAACGAAACAACGAAGGCAAAGTGACAACGACCAATGGCCCATCAGATTTTTTGTGCTCTTTGTTTCTTTTTTTGTGGCCTTTGTGTGAAACATGCCTATTTGATCTTCAACAATAATTCTACGATCTCTTTCTCCCTCGTCCACACAATAAAATGATTTTCTTTTTCAAACGTAGTGATGAATACGGAATCTGTTTTGGTAAACATTGTTTTTGCATAGGCCACATTGCTGTAAGGTACCAGCATATCTTTCGTGCCATGGAGAATATAAACCGGGCAGGTTATTTTTTTATAATCTTTTTTCATTTCTACCAAATCTTTTTTTAAAAACCAGAGTTCTTTGTTGCTGGGTCGTAAGGCGCCGGGTACTAAAAAATCTAACGGAGTTTTAAATATAATCGGTCGCCATTTCTCTGGTTTTTCTGCAGCAGGATCCAGTGCACCGGCAAGTATAACCAATGCCTTGCTGTATTGCGGCCTTGCTGCGGCGAGCTTCACAATCAAGGGGCCACCCAGGCTATGACCAATCAGGATGACTGGTTTGTTATTTTGAATGCTGTCCATCCATGCCGCAATGATGTTGGTTTGTGCAGCAAGGTTCATAGCATTCCCAAAATCGCTGTAGCCAAAGCCAGGACGGTCAATAGCAATGATCCGGTACTTTTGAAGCAACGCTGTGTTCAGCAAATAATTTTGGAAACCTTCCCAGCTGCCAGGCGTGCCATGTACAAATAACAGCGTTGGCAGGGTATCACTCCCGGTTTGGGCGTAGTGCAGCGGAAAGCCATTTATTTCTTTCGTGATGGTCTTTAATTCCATGCCGGCCTCCTTAAATTTCCTGATAGCCTTGGCATCGCTGATGCGAAATTTCATACAACTTTGCGCCAATAAAATCCAGCCCAATAATACAATCCCGGCAATCATAAAAGAACGTTTGAAGTAGCGGCGCATAAGGGAGGGGTGAAAAGTAAAAAGTCAAAAGTAAGAAGGAAGAAGGAAGAAGTCAAAAGTCAAAAGTGAATGGTCAATGGTCAATGGTGAATGGTGAATAGTCAAAGGTCAAAGGTGAAAGCTGAAAGCCTGCCCCTATAGAATGTAAGGGGTGAACGGTGAATGGTCAATTGTGAATGGTGCACTGCCCGCCATACTGTATTCGTTGTACGAAATTTGTCATTGTTCCTATTCATAATTCGCAATTATTCATTCGTAATTCGTCTTTCGCTATTCGTCATTCGTAATTCGTAATTCGTCATTCGCAATTCATAATTCCTCATTCCTCATTCATAATCCATCATTCCTACCCCTTGCCTGTTTTAATTTTTAAATTCACCGTAAGCACATCACTCAATACCAGGCTATTTCCGCCTACTTTAAAATCCCGCCGGTTCAATTTAAAGGAACCATCAAATAGATACCCATCGCCGGAAGCCACGGCTGTAAAAGGGAAGGAGATATTTTTTGCCTTTCCTTTGATGGTAACGGTTCCCTCAAACAAATAACTACCCCCTTTGCCAGCAGCGGTAACCTTTGAAGAAACGATGCTGATTTTAGGGAATGCGGTAGTGTTAAAATAGTCTTCTTTTTTTAAATGGCCATCCCTTGACTTGTTATCTGTGTTTACACTTGCGGCGTCAACCGTTACATTAAAGTTGGCCGCGTTAGGGTTAGCCGGATTAAAAACCACCGAGCCCTGTAAGCCGGTGAAACTGCCATTGACCGTAAGGCCAAAATTTTTAATAGCAAAGCTCACTGCAGATCCCTCCGCTTTGGGAACAAGGCGTTGCGCAATGGACGAAAGAGTTAAACAACTTGCTATGGTTACGATAAGTATCTTTTTCATAAGTTTCGATGCTGTGATGATCTATGATGGAATATGATTATAAGGCTGAAGTGTTGCTATGCTCCAATGCAGTAAGGTATTGGAGTTATTTCTAATAGTTTTGCCAAAATTTAAAAATGGTAGCTTAGGCCTACACCATAGTTATTGGCTTTGTTTCTAAACCGCTCATTGGCACTGCCATCCGGGAGCGTCTGCTTTATATTAGATGTTGTGTATTCGGTAAATAAAAACTGGTAGATCCCCCGCACGCTCCATTGTTGATTTAAATGATAGCGTAAAAAGAACTCGGAGTTCAAACTGCCACGGTCGTGATCGCCGGTGAGCAATACATTAAAGCCCGTAGGCTTTGCTTCGGGCTCTGAGGTTTGCACGCCATTGCTCGTGTATACTCCCGCCGTTTTTTTGCCCACCGTAAATCCAATTACATCTATATTGAAACCACCGCTAAGTTTGGAGGAAAAATGATAGCCAAAATTGGCACTAATGTTTAAGGCACTTGTATAGGATTTGTTTAAGGTAAGGGTATCCCAATTCTCTGTTTTTTGACCAGCGAAGAATATTAAAAACGGGGTAGTGCTGGTACGGGTAAACTTTGCGGGGCCCGCTGTGATGTAATCTAAGTTAGAACCGAATGAATTGGTAAGCCTGGCGCCCAGTCCGGCTTCGAGGTTCTTCTTTTTGCCAAAGCCAAATTTCCAGTTGTGCACATAAGACGCAGCCACCGATGTTTGCGAGCTACCAAAAGTGACCGCAAGGTCTGCAAACTGGTTGATGTTTGTTTGCCCTTTTTGCTGAGCAAAGGAGAAAGAAGTGCCGAGGATAAGAATGCACATTAAGACTGTTTTCTGCATGAGTAGTTGGTTTTTCTTCTCATACGTTGCATAGACCCAAGCCTTACATTCTCAGCGTTTTTTTAACAAAAATATTCCTGAGCACAAGAGCCACCCTGTCATCAATCTAATACTTCGTACCCTTTTTGTAAAATGCACTTTGTTTCACACAACGAGACAAAGAATACGACGAAACAACGATTAGTGCTCGACTAAATACTTTGTGCCCTTTGTATTTTTCGTAGGCTTTGTGTGAAATGCATTTTGTTTCACACAACGAAACAAAGGATACGAAGGAACAACGACGGATCATTCAATTATTACTTTCTACCCTTTGTATTCTTCGTAGGCTTTGTGTGAAATGCATTTTGTTTCACACAACGAGACAAAGGATACGACGAAACAACGATTAGTGCTCCACTAAATACTTTGTACCCTTTGTATTCTTCGCAGCCTTTGTGTGAAATGCATTTTGTTTCACACAACGAAACAAAGCAGGCCACCCAATAACGACAAATATTGAAGCTAATTCACATTCTCCCCTTTTTTTAGTTTCTCTACCATAGCCGCAATACTTTTTTTATTGGCTTGATCGGGCGCCTGCGCCATAGCCTTATCAGCATATTTCAAAGCCTCTTTATATTTCCCCTCACTGCTCAGCGCTCTTACCATGCCCATGTTGGTAGTAAATTGATTCGGGAATTTTTTATAATTGCTCTTATACACTTCAGCCGCCTGCGTAGTTTTGCCAGCCGCCAATAAGTTACGGGCATAGTTGTGCACCTCAGTTACATCGCCCAGAGGAATAGCTTCCTGCATCAGGGTACTGGCTTCTTCGGCCTTGCCCATTTTTCTTAACACATTGGCTTTGGTAGAAAGCGTGGAAAAGTTTTTTTCTCCAACAAACGGTCCGGCAATGGCATAGTCGGCCCACTGCAGTCCTTCCGCCAGGTTGGTATTATTCTCTGCAGCCCAACTAGCTGCCTGCGCCCACGACTTCCATTCAAATCCTTTTGCACTTTTCAGTTCACTTCTAAAATAGTTGGCTTGCGCAGCATTCACATCCGTGGCTACGGTAAAAGGAAAACTCCAGTTTTCCCACTGCAAAGCAATCGTTGCAGCGTTGGCCGTTTGATTTTGAAAAACAAATTGCAGTACTTCTACGGGTTTATCCAGCACCTGTTGTTTGCTCATTACCCGCAGTGCATCCCGAGCAGGGTCGTAAAAATAACTGCCCCAGGCCTCGGTGTCTTTGGAGAAAATCAAGGTGCTTTCATCTTTGCCGGTGGCAATAAAAAATCCGTATTTACCTGCTGGCAAGGCTTTGCCTTCTACCATTACATCCGTAGAAAATTCAATGGTAGAATTTTCATTGGCACCTGCTCGCCAGGGAGCAGCCTTGCTGGTGCCAAAACCAAGATCATTAAAGCCGAAGGGCACCAACTCCCCCCATATCTTGCCCTGCCGTCCCTTGAGTGCCGGGCGGTTGTAATGGATGGTTACGTCCGTAAGTCCAATCCGCTCGCCCACCATGGCTTTCTTATTGCCGCCATTGGGTGTAGTAGTGAGCTGTGCTGTGGCTGATATCTGCAGCAACAGCGTGGCTGTGAAAATGGTGAGTATTTTTTTCATGATGTGATTGGTTGATTAGTGATTAGTTTATTAGTGATTGGTTGATTGGTTTATTAGTTGATTGGTTTATAAGTTTATAAGTTCATTACTAATTACTAATTACTAATTACTAATTACTAATTACTAATTACTAATT
>JBKJKD010000022.1:0-6965 GCA_046597635.1 Ferruginibacter sp.
ACCGTTGCAAAAAGCGTAAGTGACGAATTAAAGATGGATGGATATTTTGCAGAAGTGTTACCTGACCAAAAATTAGAAAAAATAAAAGAGCTGCAGGCTAAAGGAGAATTTATTGCCATGACTGGCGACGGCGTAAACGATGCACCCGCATTGGCACAAGCAGATATAGGAATTGCAGTAGGAAGTGGCAGCGATATTTCAGCCGAAACAGCAGGAATAATTTTAGTAAACAGCAACACGAAAGACATTGCAAGTTTGATACTGTTCGGTAAAGCTACCTATCGCAAAATGATTCAGAATCTAATTTGGGCAACCGGCTATAATGTGGTGGCAATACCACTTGCAGCAGGTGTACTCTACAAATGGGGCATCCTGCTAACGCCTGCAGTTGGTGCAGTATTAATGAGTGTAAGCACCATCGTAGTTGCCATCAATGCAAAAATGCTGAAGGTAAAATCAGTTTCTAAAAAAGATCATGTAAAAGAAATAGAAAATGAAAAGAATTAGAGTAGCAGTAAATGGATATGGAGTTATTGGCAAACGCATTGCCGATGCAGTTGCTTTGCAGGATGATATGGAATTAGTAGGCATTGCTGATGTGGTAACTGACTGGCGAATAAAAGCAGGGGTAAAAAATAATCTTCCTGTTTTTGCTTTCGATAATGACAGCTTTGAAAAAATGAAAGCATCAGGCATTGATGTTAAAGGAACATTGGATGATTTACTGAAAAATGTGGATATCGTTTGTGATGCAACACCAAAAAAAATAGCCAGTTCAAATTTTGAGCAATATAAAAAAGCCGGTGTAAAATCCATTTTCCAGGGTGGAGAAAAACATGAGCTTACCGGCCATTCATTTGTTGCACAGGCAAATTATGCGAGTGCCATCGGCAGAAATTCCACAAGAGTCGTTTCCTGCAATACAACAAGCATCGTTCGCATGATTGGTGCATTGCACCACTCCGGTTTATTCAAAAAAGGCAATGGGGTTCTTGTTCGCAGGGCTACCGACCCGTGGGAATCTGACCATTCAGGAATTATGAATACCATTGTTCCGGAAACGACTGTTCCATCACATCAGGGGCCCGATGCACAAACAATCATTCCGGGACTTGATATTACGACCGTTGCACTCGTTGCTGCACAAACGACCAGTCATTTTCATAGCTGGCATGTAGAACTTGCCCGTCCTTCTTCAAGGGAAGAAATAGTTTCCATTTTTGAAAAAACGTCCAGGGTTATTTTTCTCAGGGAAACTGATGGGCTTACTGCATTAAATCATACCATAGAACTGATGAGTGATCTGGGAAGGCCACGAGGTGATATGTGGGAAGTAGGTTTATGGGTGGATAGCCTGACAGTGAAAGACAATGAGCTTTATTTTAATTATCAAGTGTACAATCAAGCCATCGTTGTACCCGAAACCATAGATGCCATCAGGGCTTTGACAGGTACAGAGAAAGATGCAACCGCTTCCATCAACAAAACAAATAGTTCAATGGGAATAATTTGGGGAGATATTTTCCAACATTTCTCTTAATAGAAAATAACCCGGGTAGTGTAAATCTTTTCGGCATTATGACATTCAGTTTTTCAATTAATATTTGAAGCACAAGTTAAAATTCAACTACAATGACAACTACAATTGAAAAGAAACCCGGAGAATTTGAAAAAAGACTTAAGCCATCAAAAAGCGGAATCGACGATAAAAAAACAATGAAAGGTGTTGTTTATGGCGGGTCAGGTAAAATAGAATTTAAAGAAATACCAAAGCCAAGTATTGAAAAACCAACAGATGCCTTGGTTAAAATAATTAAGACCACTATCTGTGGAACCGATTTAGGTATTTTACATGGTAAGACTCCCTCTTGTAAACCGGGAACTATTCTAGGACATGAGGGCGTTGGCATAATTGAAGAAGTAGGTGCATCAATAAGGAACTTTAAAAAAGGCGACCATGTAATAATTTCCTGTATCACCTCCGATGGAACCTGCGAATACTGTAAAAAACAAATGTATGCTCATTGCGAAGATGGCGGTTGGATATTAGGTCATCTCATTAATGGAACGCAAGCGGAATATGTGCGTATTCCACATGCCGATAATAGCCTTCATCCAATTCCTGCAGGAGCAGATGAGGAAGCATTAGTGATGTTAAGTGATATTCTACCAACAGGTCATGAAATTGGGGTACTAAACGGACGTGTAAAACCGGGAGATACCATTGCCATTGTTGGAGCCGGGCCAGTCGGTATGTCAGCTTTACTCACTGCCCAATTCTATTCCCCTGCTAAAATTTATATGATAGATCTAGATGAGAACCGCCTGAAATTAGCCAAAAAATTTGGCGCTACTGTTACCATTAATTCGGGAAAAGAAGATGTTGTAAAAAAGATCATGTCAGAAACGAAAGATGGGGTTGACGTTTCTATTGAAGCAGTCGGTATTCCAATGACCTTTGATGTTTGCCAGAATATTGTTCGCCCCGGAGGCCATGTTGCTATTGTTGGGGTTCACGGCAAAAGCGTAGATCTGCAACTGCAAAATCTATGGATTAGGAACATAACCCTAACAACCGGATTAGTAAATACCAATACAACTCCTATGCTTTTGAAAACGGTTTCATCAGGAAAAATAGACCCGGCTAAATTAATTACACATCATTTTAAATTAAATGAAATACTTAAGGCTTACGAAGTATTTGGAAATGCTGCAAAAGAAAAAGCAATGAAAGTAATATTGACAAATGAATAAAAAAAAACGGGAGCAGCATGAAACTATCGAGAGATGAAGAACTTGAAAAGCTTCAGCACGAATCATTTAATTATTTTCTGCATGAGGCAAATCCAACCAACGGACTCGTGGTTGACAAGAACGCAGCAGCTTGGCCTGCAAGTATTGCCGCCACTGGCTTGGCATTGGCGGCGTATCCGGTAGGTGTTGAACGTGGATACATGTCCCGAATTGCAGCAGTAGAACGAACCCTTACTACCCTGCGTTTTTTCTGGAACAGCCCACAAGGCACTGAGCCCGATGTAACAGGGTATAAAGGTTTCTATTATCATTTCCTTGATATGCAAACAGGTCGTCGTGCCTGGCAGTGCGAATTATCAACAGTAGACAGCGCCTTTCTGCTGGCAGGAGCTTTGACCGCAGGAATTTATTTTGATGCCGATACCGTCGACGAACAAGAAATCCGCATGCTCGCCGATTCACTTTATCGACGTGCCGACTGGCAATGGGCGCAGAACCAAGGTTTAACGGTTAGCCATGGATGGAAACCTGAAAGTGGATTTTTAGAATACCGTTGGGAAGGATATGATGAGGCGATGCTGTTGTACGTGTTGGGACTTGGCTCACCTACTTATCCATTGCCAGAGGCGAGCTACACTGCGTGGACTGCCACTTATAAATGGGAACAAAGTTATGGTTATGAATATTTGTACGCCGGTCCATTGTTTATTCATCAACTATCACATGTATGGATTGACTTTCGGGATATTCAGGATGCCTTTATGCAAAACAAGGGTATCGATTATTTTGAGAACAGCCGCCGTGCAACTTTTATACAACAAAAATATGCTGTTGATAACCCGCTCAAGCTCTCGGGCTATGATTCAATATGCTGGGGAATTACTGCAAGCGAAGGCCCAGGTCCTGCTACCATTAAAATAAATGGAACGGAGCGTCAGTTTTTCGACTATGTAAATCGAGGTGTACCAAACGGCCCGGATGATGGTACACTTGCACCTTGGGCCGTAGTTGCATCGCTCCCGTTTGCGCCTGAGATTGTGTTGGTTGCCCTCGACTATTGTATTCACAAGGCCAAGTTAACAGCCTTCAATTCTTACGGTTTCAAAGCGTCTTTTAACCCCACTCATCCCGGTGAGGCTGGCAATCCTTATGGTTGGTGGGTATCACCGTGGCACTTCGGAATTAATCAAGGGCCGATTGTTCTAATGATTGAAAACTATCGCACGGGACTGTTGTGGCAATGGATGCGGAACTGCCCATACATCGTTACAGGTTTGCGCAGGGCAGGTTTTACCGGGGGTTGGTTATGATAGGAGAACAAGGTTTCCCCTGGAAGATCGCTCATTAATTATTGCCTTGGTTATGCTCTCATCTAACATGCTGCCATGTTAAATACAAATAGGTTTATGTAATTATTTCTACGCAAACAAGTAGCAACACAATAAGTATTATTGAAGCTAACAAAGAATTGATGATATCAAAATCAGTTTACAATCTTTTAAATAGTACAGTAAATAATAATTTTATGGAAACAAAAAATATGCAGGAAACTGATAAACCATTGTCACCTCAATTGTTGGATAAGATGAATGCTTACTGGCAGGCAGCAAATTATTTATCGGTTGGGCAAATTTATTTGTATGATAATCCGCTGCTGAAAGAGCCACTTAAACTGGAACATATAAAACCCCGGCTGCTCGGTCATTGGGGTACTACACCGGGTCTTAATTTTATTTACGTGCATTTAAATCGAATCATTAAACAATACGATTTAGACATGATGTATGTAACCGGTCCGGGGCATGGTGGCCCGGGGTTGGTTGCCAACACTTACTTAGAGGGAACGTATACAGAATTATATCCCAACATTACACAGGACGAACAGGGCGTTAAAAAATTATTCAAACAGTTTTCTTTTCCGGGTGGTATCCCCAGTCATGTTGCGCCCGAAACACCTGGCTCCATTAACGAAGGAGGAGAGTTGGGTTACTCATTGGTACATGCTTTTGGTGCTGTGTTTGATAATCCTGATTTAATTGCCGCCTGCATTATCGGTGATGGCGAAGCTGAAACAGGCGCATTGGCAGCAAGCTGGCATAGCAATAAATTTTTGAACCCCGTGCATGATGGCGCTGTACTGCCTATCCTGCATTTGAATGGATATAAGATTGCCAACCCCACAATTTTTGCAAGAATACCGGAAGAAGAATTGATACAACTTTTTAATGGCTATGGTTATAAAGTGTATTGGGTAGAAGGAGATGAGCCCAATGATGTGCATCAGCAATTGGCCGCAACATTGGATCAGGTTATCATGGAAATAAAAGCAATTCAAACTGCAGCACGAACCAACGGATTTTCGGAACGGCCTCAATGGCCCATGATTGTTTTTAAAACCCCCAAAGGATGGACATGCCCTAAAATAGTTGATGGACTGCAAGTAGAAGGAACATGGCGTTCGCACCAGGTACCATTGGCCGAACTGGCAACCAAACCGGAGCATATTAAAATATTGGAAGCCTGGATGAAATCCTATCACCCCGAAAAACTGTTTGATGAGAATGGAAAATTAATTCAGGAATTAGCGGAACTAGCACCACAAGGAATAAGGCGAATGGGCGCAAACGAACATGCCAACGGAGGAATGATTTTACAGGAATTAAAAATGCCGGATTTTGAAAAATATGCCGTGCCAGTTTTGCAACCGGGTACAACCAACGCAGAAGCCACTTTAATAATGGGCGCATTTTTAAGAGACGTTTTTAAAGTAAATTGGGATGATCGAAACTTCAGAATATTTGGCCCCGATGAAACGGCCTCCAACAGGCTCACGCATCTTTTTGAAATCACAGGCCGAACTTCCACTGCAGAAATAATAGAAAATGATAACCATATTTCACCAGATGGAAGGGTGATGGAAGTATTGAGCGAACACCTATGCCAGGGCTGGCTGGAAGGTTATTTGCTAACAGGTAGGCATGGTTTGTTTTCCTGCTATGAAGCGTTTATTCATATCGTAGATTCTATGTTTAATCAACATGCAAAATGGTTACAGAGTTGTAAGGACATTCCCTGGCGTAAGCCAATAGCATCTTTAAATTATCTGCTGACCTCGCATGTGTGGCGGCAAGACCATAATGGCAACAGTCACCAGGACCCCGGCTTTTTAGATATTGTTGCTAATAAATCTGCAGACATTGTCCGTATTTATTTACCACCTGATGCCAATACACTTTTATCAGTAACAGACCATTGCCTGCGCAGCCGCAATTATATCAATGTAATTGTTGCTGGTAAACAACCCGAATTGCAATACCTGGATATGGATGCAGCCATTAAACATTGTATCGCAGGATTAGGCATTTGGGAATGGGCAAGCAATGATAAAGGACAAGAGCCCGATGTGGTGATGGCCTGTTGCGGTGATGTGCCTACCCTGGAAACGCTGGCAGCGGTGCAAATATTAAATGAATATTTACCAGACTTGAAAGTTCGTGTGGTGAATGTGGTGGATTTAATGACGCTGCAACCACAAAGCGAACATCCACATGGCTTAAGCGACAAAGACTTTGATGATTTATTTACCAGAGAGAAACCCATCATTTTTGCATTTCATGGTTTCCCTTTGCTTATCCATCGCCTCACTTATCGCCGCACCAATCATGCACAATTGCATGTTCGTGGCTACAAAGGAGAAGGTACTACCACAACACCCTTTGATATGGTAGTGTTAAATGATTTGGACAGGTTTCATTTAGTAGGGGATGTAATTGACCGTGTGGTAAGTTTAGGAGTAGCCGCCGCTGATCTTAAACTGAATATGCAAAATAAGCTGATTGAGCATCAGGCACACATTAAAATGAATGGTGAAGACATGCCGGAAATCAGAAACTGGAAATGGACAAAATAAATTATTACTTTTCTTTTTTAAAACAACCCCCGGTTCACCAATGAGTAGAACATTTTCTACGCATCCTCTAAATTTTCTTAGTACAAAATGTTGGATGAGTTTTTGCCGTATATCCGGTTCATCCAAATATTTAAATTATGACAGGATATCACACTTATCAAAAATGTATAGAAGCATGTTTAAAATGTGCAGCTATATGTAATCATTGTGCTTCATCATGCACACAGGAAGAAGATGTAAAAATGATGGCAAAGTGCATTCAGTTAGACATGGAATGTGCAGCCCTTTGTTATGCATCAGC
>JBKJKD010000253.1:0-6323 GCA_046597635.1 Ferruginibacter sp.
CGCTTACAGCATTGAATCCAGCCCCAGCCCTGCTTAAATTGGGTGCGCCCCTGTGAGCTTTTATTGGCGGTCACCTCCCTGGCCTTTCCAATGAAAAATCTACAAATAGTCCTGTGCGTAATAAGCCTATTGCGCTAACTTTAACCATAGGTTTAAGCGAAAGTTACCGCTAATATAGCGGTGACTGCACTTGCAGAATCAATTGCTTTGTTGATGCAGAGAAGAATATACACAGTACCTCATTGGAAAACTCCTAAAACTATTCCACATGCAACACAACCTTCATCCCTGTATTTGGTACGATGGCAATGCCCGGGAAGCAGCCGGTTTTTATTGTTCCGTTTTTGGCAATGGAAAAATTACGGTAGATACACCAATGGTCGTACAATTTGAACTGGAAGGCCAATAGTTTATGGGCCTCAATGGGGGTCCGCACTTCAGGCCCAATGCCTCCATTTCATTTTTTGTTGTTTGCGAAACAGACGAGGAGATCAACAGCCTTTGGGAAAAATTGTGCGACGATGGCCAGGTGATGATGCCACTGGATAAATATGACTGGAGCGAACGCTACGGCTTTTTGAAAGATAAATTTGGTTTGGCCTGGCAACTGATGAAAGGCAATTTTGAAGAAGTGAACCAAAAGATTACACCCGGTTTGTGATTTGTGGGCAAAAAATTTGGGAAGGTCAGGGAGGCGGTTCAGTTGTACACAAAACTCTTTTCGGATGCTGCTATCAATGGCATGTTGTTGTATGGAGAGGACGAGGGAAGCGAAGTAGCAGGCACGGTGAAGCATGCACAGTTTACCCTGGATGGAAAAGTATTTATGGCAATGGATGGTTTCGGCCCACATCAATTCGACTTTAACGAAGGCATTTCCATTGTAGTGGAGTGTAAAGATCAGGACGAGATAGATTTTTTCTGGCAAGGGCTCACGGCCAATGGCGGCGAAGAAAGCAGGTGTGGCTGGCTGAAAGACCCTTACGGTGTGTCCTGGCAAATTATTCCGGCAAGGCTAGGGGAGTTAATGGCCGGGGAAAAAGGACAACGAGCCATGCAGGCGCTGTTGAAAATGAAGAAGCTGGATATTGCGGCGCTGGAAAATGCTTAGCAATAAGAGGAAGGCCAGCGGCTTTCCCTATATTTATATTATAGCTTCTTTCAACCAAAACAATTAACCCAACCTGCAACCTCCAACTGCAGGTAAAACAACTGTTATGAAAAATAAAATCCTCTTTGTAGTAAGCCTGCTATTTGGTCTACTGTTCATCAACGCCGGCCTGAATAAATTTTTTAATTACATGCCGGTGCCCGATGACCTGCCAGAAAGTATGATGAAGGTAATGGGTGCCTTCATGCAAATAACCTGGCTCATGCCCTTAATTGCTGTAGCAGAAATTGTAGGTGGCATACTTGTAATCCCTACAAAATACCGGGCGCTTGGTGCCATCATCATTTTTCCTGTTATGATCGGCATCCTTCTCACCAATATATATAATGCACCTTCTGGCCTGCCACTGGCCATTGTGCTATTGGCTATTAATGTTTGGTTGATGGTAGACAACCGTGCTAAATATTTACCGATGATCAAATAATTCTTGATACCCAACTCAGTCTACAAATTGCAGTATGCAACAAAACCAACCCATAGAGATAATTGAGTACACGCCCGTTTTAAAAGATGCCATTAAAACGCTCAATTACGAGTGGCTCCAAAAATATTTTGCAATAGAGGAGGGGGATGTGCGCTCATTGAGCAACCCACAGGAGGAGATCATTGATAGAGGTGGGTTTATTTATTTTGCCAAACTCAACAACGAAATTGTAGGCACCACATCGCTGCTAAAAAGAGAAGCAGGCGTATTTGAAGTAGGTAAAATGGCCGTAACCGCCCCTGCACAAGGGCATGGCATAGGAAGCCTTTTACTAAAGCATTGCATACAAATAGCGAAAGAAATGGGTAGTAAGAAATTGATCCTATATTCCAATACTAAATTGGCACCCGCCATTCATTTGTATAAAAAAGTTGGATTTGTGCAAACCGATTTAGAGCCCGGCCTTTACGAGCGGGCAGACATTAAAATGGAATTGCTATTGTAAAATTTGGATTCTACTGTTTGCTTTTTTATAAGTTACCAACCAATACTACTAATGAAAATAACAGCGAACGCAAAAAAGACTGCCATACTAATTGGATTTATTCTACTGAAATTTTTCTTGCAATATTTATTGCACAATCCAGGTTATGATCTGCAGCGGGACGAATACCTGCATCTTGACCAGGCTAACCACCTGGCCTGGGGCTTTGAATCGGTGCCGCCGGTAAGCTCCTGGGTAGGATACCTCATTCAACTGTTGGGCAACGGCGTGTTTTGGGTGAGGTTTTTTCCGGCAGTATTTGGTGCACTTACCCTGTTGCTGGTGTGGAAAACCATCGAACTGTTGCAAGGCAATTTGTTTGCCCTCATCCTCGGCGCCAGCTCCGTGGTATTTTCTACACTGGTGCGATTGAACTTTTTGTTTCAACCCAATTCGCTTGACGTACTCTGCTGGACAGCCGTATATTTTGTACTCATCAAATACATCATCAGCCAACAGGTAAAATGGCTTTTTGTGGGGGCTGTTGTTTTTGCCCTTGGCTTTTTAAACAAGTACAACATCGCCTTTCTTATGGTTGGTCTTTTGCCCGCCGTCTTATTGACAGAGCAGCGCAACGTGTTTGCAAAAAAGGAATTTTATTATGCGATGGCCCTCGGCCTGGTGCTTATTACGCCCAATCTTTTATGGCAATACCAGCACAACTTCCCCGTATTGCATCACCTCAAAATACTGGCAGCAACGCAGTTGGTAAATGTAAACCGGGCAGACTTTTTAAAAGAACAGCTGTTGTATTTCCTGGGGGCGCTGCCCGTTTTAATAGCCGCCCTGTATGCGTTGTTGTTTCACCCGCCGTTTAAAAGATTCCGACTTTTTTTTGCATCGATCATTTTTACCCTGGCCGTGTTTGTATATCTCAAAGCCAAGGGATATTATGCCATAGGGCTCTATCCCATTTACCTATCCTTTGGTGCAGTTTTTTTAGGAAGTAAATTAAATACCCGTGTAGGCCATTACCTGCAAGTGTTGTTGGTCGCCATCCCCTTAGCCTTGTATGTGTGGTTATTCCCGCTGGTCTTTTCGGTGAAGGATCCCCGCTACTACATAACCCATGCAGACAAATTTAGAGCACTTGGCATGCTTCGCTGGGAAGATGGCAAAGAGCACCCGCTGCCACAGGATTTTGCAGACATGCAGGGTTGGAAAGAATTGGCCAACAAAGTAGAAGCGCTGTACAACCAGTTACCCAATAAAGAACAAACCATCATTGTGTGCGACAATTACGGGCAGGCAGGCGCCATCAATTACTACAGCCGCAGCAAAAATATAAAAGCGGTTTCCTTTAATGCAGATTATATCAACTGGTTCAATCTCGATGACAGCACCCAACATTTTATAAGGGTAAAAGAATTTGACGGCAGCAGCGAAGAACTAGCGGAAACAAGTAAGTATTTTGAAACGGGTAGGGTAGCGGGCTCCATCACAAACATCTATGCCCGGGAATACCAAACAACGATTTTTGTTTTTAGCCGGCCGAAAACCAGTGTCAATGGGCTGTTGAAAGCGGAGATAGCAGAGCGGAAGAAGCGGGACTGAAATTTTGTCGGCTGCTTGCGTAATCCTGAAAAAAGTATGTTTGGTGGAGATCTGAAAGCGGTAAGGATTGATTGTATCTGAGGATAAGGAGACCTTCTGCGCTGGCTCAGTTAGCTTTATTAGAGTTGTATTGGCGCTACTCTCTGCGAGTAGCGCTTTTTTGTGTAAAGGATTAAAACGGAATGGTTTGGAAAAACTGTTTTTGTTTTGGAGTGGCGTATATTAGCCAAAATACATATGTTGGCTGTAATTTTTTTGACACTCTCAACCAATTAAAAAGTCGTGACGGACATTCCTAAACTTTTTGCGGACTTTAATAATGCTGACCAACAAGGTAGAGTTCGACTTAACACCAATGGAACTTTTGCAGACATTAAAAGATTGAGCCTTGAATTAAAAGAAGGTATGCAAGTTCTTCTGCATGACGATGATAGTTTAAAAACAGTTGGTCAACTTAAATACTCTGACGAAGAAAACACTTGGGTTGCTAAAATTAATTGGGACACATTAAAGTAGAAAACTAGTTTACATAAATCGCTTCATATTGGACACACCAAATATACAATCAAACTTTAAGGAGTATCGACAATTGCTTTTGAATGCAATGACAATTGAGAAGGACGTTTCTTGTATTAATCAGTATTCAAGTCATCTTGAATGGCTTGACATATTTGAAATTGCTTTTAATAATAATGATATAGCGTTACTGACAAATCTGATTGAACAAGAAAGTCGTTCTTATGGTTGGTCATATTTACCAAATGATTATGGCGAAAAAGTTGAAACCGCATTTTGGAATTTGAAAAGAATAATAATCGGCAATGACTAAAACTACTGCCAACAGGGTTTTGTGCAAGCATGGCTTGACATTGTTAGCTTCGGCATTTGTTTGTCTATCAGCTTCAGTTCGGGCAGGACAAACATCGGTGAACTTTTGGTTGTTAACTTGTACATTTGTTTTTCAATCAGCAGCGGTTCCGGTCTTGACGTTTTTCAAATCCCCCAACATCGCAAAGACCTGTTCGTCAGACCGTGAACCTTCAAGATATTTTAGACATCAACTGCGACTCATGGAAAAAGTAAAAAAATATTTTAAAACTATTGGTTTTGCAGGCGATGACCTTGAAAAAATATTAAATGCTTTTGAGTTGCAGTCATTCAAAAAAAATGACTTCATTGTGGAAGAGGGAAAAACAAGCAGATATATTGGCTTTGTGGAAACAGGTATGTTTCAATATTATGTAATAAAAGACGGAGAGGAAAGGACTACTTGGGTATCTATCGAGAACACTTTTTTCTCTTCAATATTGAGCTTTTTAAGCGAAAGCCCTGCACTTGAAAATGTAAAGGCACTGGTGGATGGAAGTATCAGCATGATTAGCAAAACAAACCTGAAAATTCTGGTGAATGACATTTCATCCTTCAAGAATTTTTACATTGGTTTATTAGAAACTTCTATGTGTGGCATTGATGCCAGCCGCCACGACCTGATAGTATTGACAGCCGAACAACGGTATGAAAAAATGCTTAAAAATGAACCACACCTTTTACAACAAATTCCTTTACAATATTTAGCTTCCATGCTCGGCATTACGCCACGCCACCTGAGCCGGATAAGAAGTAATATCCGATGATTTTTTCTTTTAGACATTTGTCCGGTAGAAAGAAATGAACTGTTAGCAGCTTTGCATTATTAAATAACAATTAAAAATGCAAATCAAAATGAAACAGTCAATTTTTGTACTTCTTGTACTTATTTCCGCCTTAGCTTTTTCACAAAGCAAATTTTCAGAACAGGAATTTAGCGTCAATGGTTTTCGTAACCCGTCTATTGGATTGGAATACCGCTACAAACACCTTTCCTTTCATGCAGGTTATTATCCAACCAATTTTGAATCGGGTAAAACCACGGAGTTTATGAAGGCAGGTTTAACTTATTGGTTTCTGCCTATTGGCAACAAAGAAAACCCCTCTTCTTTTTATGGCTCTCTTTCGTATGCAAGAGGCACTTCAAGAGATTATAAAGATGTAAATGCAGGCATCGCAGAAGTAGGTTTTAGATGGATGGTTTATAAAGGATTGAATTTACGCATTGGTGTAGCCGCACTCGCAGCAGATGGCAAGGACACTAAAATTAATCCAACACCAGGTATTAGTTATTCCTTCTTCTTTTAAATAAAATTTTATGAAAACAATATTAGGTGCCGGACAATTAGGACTTGCCATTATGCAGTCGCTACTTGATAAAAATCCGGATGAAAAAATATTATTGGTAAACAGGTCTGGCAAATTGGCAACCGCTGTTCCTAATAATGTGCAGGTGGTGGCTGCTGATGTAACTAGTAAAAAAGATATGGAAGACATTGCCAACAGGTCGGAATTGATTTTTAGCTGTACAGATATGCCCTATCAGCAGTGGGCTGATTTTTACCCAGCTACAGCAACCGCACTGGCTTATGCGCTAAGCAAAACTACAGCACGGCTGGTTTTTGCAGACAATCTTTATTCGTACGGAAATGTTAGGGGAACGGAAATGAATGAACAAATGGCGCATAAAGCCAAAACAAAAAAAGGAATTATAAGGGCAGGCGTTATAAACACCCTGCTCAATTCAGGTGATGAACTTAGCA
>JBKJKD010000155.1:0-6609 GCA_046597635.1 Ferruginibacter sp.
TTTATATAACACCGCAAAATAGCCTGCACGACTTTGGTGCGCAATGGCCCAATCAATAAGAGTTTGCTGTTGCTGAAGAACGGCAGCTATAGAATTTGCTTCTGTCATACTTAACATTTTAAAATGCTCGGTCATCTCTTGCCTTCGTGCGCTCTTAAATTTAATACTTGTATCTGACACGCCATAAGGAAAGCTGAAAAATGATTGAATGCTGTCGCAGGGCAGATTGACCATTCACCATTGACCATTGACCATTCACCATCGACCATTCACCCTTCACATGACACAATAAAAAATTCATATCGGATAAATTACCTATTGAAAATCCATTTATCTTGTTGACAAGTTTTAAACTGTATGAGCAAAACCTCCAATCACTTACTGGGCCTTGGCTTCTCCTTGTTACTGAGCTTCCTTGTATTTTATCTATGCCAACCATCTTTTAGTTTTCAGCAGGTAAAAGTGCTTTCAGTAGCTACCCTTATCATCAGCTTGTGGATTACAGGTGCGATGCCTATGCCGGTTGTGGCGTTACTGCCCATTATCTTGTTTCCCTTGTTGAACATCGCAACCATTGAAGCCACTGCTGCACCCTATGCCGATAAGATTATATTTCTTTTCATGGGTGGCTTTATGCTCGGGCTAGCTATAGAGAAATGGTCACTGCACAAAAGGATCGCCTTAAACATTGTAAAAATCACCGGTACAAGTGGAGACCGCATTATCCTCGGATTCATTTTAGCCACCGGCTTGCTCAGTATGTGGCTAAGCAATACTGCTACTACCATGATGATGTTTCCCATTGCGTCTTCTGTAATACTGGTGATGCAACAAAATAACCAGGGCAACGGAAACATCAGGTACTTTTCTGTGTGCATCATGCTGGCTATTGCCTATAGTAGTAATTTTGGAGGCATTGCCACCATTATCGGCACACCACCCAACGTTGCCTACGTTGGGCAACTGCAGAAGCATTATGGCTACAGCTTCGGCTTCAGCAACTGGATGATGATTTGTCTGCCCCTCTCCTTACTGCTGCTATTTATTTTGTACCTGGTAATGACGAAGTGGCTTTACCCCAATAAAATAGCCCATCATGCCCCCACAGAAAGCATGATTAAAAACGAGCTGGCAGGCATGGGAAAAATTTCTGTAGCGGAAAAAAGAGTGCTCATCATTTTCGTAACTACAGCGGCACTTTGGATATTCAAAGACCTTATTAACCAATTAAAAATTATTAAACTTGATGATAGTATCATTGCACTGATCGGTGCCATCAGTTTATTTATTATGCCTTCCGGCAAAAAAGATGGCGACCTATTTTTACTTCAGTGGGAGGATACTAAAAAAATGGCCTGGGGAATTTTGATCTTATTTGGCGGCGGTATTACCCTTGCCAGCCAGTTAGAAAAAGCAGGGTTGATTGGTATGCTCGGCAACTGGATTGGCGCTTATGCTGGCAGTAACTTATTACTGCTTATTTTTCTCATTGCGCTGGTGTCTATTTTCTTAAGCGAAGTAATGAGCAACGTTGCGCAGGTAATCGTGTTCGCACCGGTAATAGCTGGCATGGCAGATGCCTTGCACGTAAATCCTATTATGCTCGGCCTGCCCATGACGCTTGCTGCCAGTTGTGCCTCCATGTTACCTATGGGTACGCCCCCAAACGCCATTGTATTTGCCAGCGGTCATCTGCAATTAAAGGACATGGTAAAAACGGGTTTTGTGATGAACATCATTTGTGTTATTCTGATAACCCTTTTTTGTTACTTCGCTGTACCGCTCCTGGGGCCGGTCATTACAAAGTAGGCTCTGGTTTTTTGGACGGCTGAAAGCGCCCTGCAGCGATAAAAATAATGGACAGCACCAGAAACAGTACCAACATGCCAAGGCTGTTCACCATTACTTTTTCGTATCCGAGGTTGCTGACATCCACAAATGGATAAGGATAATAGGCAGGCGTTGCGAACTGCCCTCTTACCAAAATAAATATGAGGTAAACGAAGGGATAAATCAACCAGATAAATGCGTGCTTCCACCGCAACGATTGCTTGTTTACAAACAAAACCCAGTACATAAAATAAAGCAACGGCACTACCAAATGCAGCACTTCATCTACCGCCTGCTGCATACCGGTGGGTGACCAGAGAAATCTTAGAATGGCATTGTAAATAATACCAACCACCAGGATGTAAACTGCTACCGCTGTTTGCGCCGGAGCCGAAAGCACAGCTGGGGGGTTAGAATTTTTTCTGCTGAGCCAGAGTAAGCTGAAACAAAAGGCCACCAAAATGTTCGTAAGGATGGTGAAAAAACTAAAGAACCGAATAATGGTTTCTCCCACACCCGCTACACGATTTTGAATGATGAGTACCAATTGAATCAATACGGCGAGCCAACCCAATAAAGCACCCACTGCGAGCAGGCTGTTCCTGAACAAATGAGATTTCATGAAAAACAATTTTTGAATGATCAAATTACGAACTTTCGATTGCTTTCACTGTGGATGGTGAACAGTCGAGCTATACCAGGCTGCGGTAGAAATACCAACATGATGGCTTTACTTAAAATAAATTTCTGTTGCACCAAAACCATACAAAGGATGGAACTGGTTTACAAAAGATTTTACTTCCGATTTTAACCGAAGTAATTCATGTATTTCATCTCTTAGTTTGCCCTCGCCCACCCCATGTATTACAATGAGTGTAGGTTGGTGGTGGGCAACAGCCAGTTCATAATATTTTTCAAACTCATTCAGCTGCATCGTCATGATCTCGTAATTGCTGAGATGCCTGAAAGTGTCCGTTAGTTTTTCAATATGCAGATCTACCACGGAGCGTGCGGGTGGTAAATAATTGCGGGCATGCTTGGCATCGTACACCCGGTAACCTGCATTGCCAAGGCTGCTGAGATCAACCTTCTCTTCGTCCACTCTTGCGGGGTAGTGCTTGAACAATTCGTAGGCAAACGTAGGCTCGTTTTTGGCCTGCGTTTCTTCGAGCTTTTTAAAAAGCTGCTTACCTTTTATTTTTAGAGAAGTCTCATAAAACAACGCTTTCTTCTTATCCTCGTTTTGTAGGGAAAACTCCACATCAAATTTAGGATTGTCGCTCATATCATCAAAGCTTACATCGTGCAGGTAAAACTCTGACAAACCCTTGAGAGAATTTTTTAACTGGAAACTGTTCTCGCCGCCAAAGTAGAGCCGGTAGTCAAAGTTGTAATCTTCTTCGTTTTGGTTAACCAAATAAACCCGGAGTTTTTCTACCACATCATCATCAAAAATATCTTTGTCAAATACGGGGAGAAAACTGATGAGCACGCCATCGCCCGTTTTCTTTTTTGGGGTAGGCTTTTCCTTTCGCACTTCGTCAATAAAGATCTTTTTCTTGGGAACGATGGTCTTTTGGGAAAACATTTTAAAATAAGGAAAATCTATCTGATCCATATACGCCGGAAACTTTACGCCCCGCACTTCAATCATCACCATCTTATCGTTGATGATGTCTACCACCATGCCCTGTTCGTCTGAATGAAGGACTATGATCTTATCTCCTACCTGGTATTTCATACTGTAAAAAAAATGTCGCACAAAAGTACAACTGTACAAGTGTGCGACGCAACAAATGTTGACTGATGTACAAATGCCGGGAACAAAAAAATCTTATTTGACTCCTAAAACGCATCCCAAAGCTGTCGGCGTTTGATAGAAAGCCTGCTGAGAAAACCCCCGGCAGCGGTTCTAAACCCTGTCGGCGGTTTAAGCAACCTTCCAGTTAATATTGAAAATTGAAGAACAAAGTTTAAACTCCACTGCTATTTGGCAGCAAGTTTACTTTTACGGTACCCGTAAAAAAAGTAAAAAACAATACCCAAAAGCAACCAGCCAATGAACCAGACCCAGTTACTTTTACTCATGCCCGTGAGCAGGTACATGCAGGTAAACACACCCATAAGTGGTATAAGAGAATACTTTTTTACAAACGTAAGTCCGGCGAGTATGATCGTCGTCACCCAAAAAATGATGAGCGATAAATTGGGCGTGGCAAGATCCATAAAGCTCTTTTTACCGTCCAGGTATTCTTTATTCGTTGTAAAGTCGAAATTAAAAAGATCGGAAAAATAGGTTTTTGACAAAACGCCCGCTATTACAAGAGAAGCGAGTACAATTATGGGAAAAATGAATTTGCCGTTGATGTAAGGAAGGTGAAACCGACCTGGTATTTTTTCTTTACTGGGAATCAGCAGCACCCCACCACAAACCAATACGAAAGCAAAAAGTGTAGCAATGCTGGTAAAGTCCAACACAAATGTTTTATCTGTAAATAAAATGGGTATTCCCACAACACATCCTGTTACGATGGTTGCAAAAGAAGGGGTGTTGTACCTTGGATGAATTTTTTGGAAAGCGGGAGGCATCAAACCGTCACGGCTCATACTCATCCACATACGTGGCTGGCCCATTTGAAAAACAAGGAGTACACTCGTCATGGCCACCACTGCCACCACTGCCACTAAAAACTGCATCCAACCCACATTGAGATTTTGTGGTTCAAAAATAAAGGCCAGCGGATCGCCCACGCCATCAAATTTGCGATAGTTTACAGCGCCAGTCAAAACCAGCGTTAGCAAAATATAAATGATCGTACAAATAACGAGTGAGAGCATCATGCCCCGGGGAAGATCTCTTTGTGGATTCTTACTTTCTTCTGCTAACACACTCACGGCATCGAAACCAATGTAGGCAAAAAACACACTGGAAACTGCAAGCATCACGCCACCAAAACCATTGGGCATAAAAGAGTTTACGCCAGCGTCGTCTGCAGGCGTCCAGTTAAAGGTTAGGCCATTTGAAAATACAAGATAGCCGCCTACCAGTAGGATGAGCGCAACAACAGCCAGTTTCAAAATCACCATCACGTTGCTAAAGTTGCGGCTTTCTTTGATGCCCCGGTAAACCAGGTAAGTGATGAGTACATTTATAACCAATGCCGGAATATCGAGTATCATTTTTAACCCTCCAATCACGGGAGCATCGTTCCAGGCAGTTGCTTCTGCTGCGGTAGGTGTACCGCCGGCCACAGCATTTTTAGCCTCCATGTAGCTCGTACAAAAATATTCGGGTATGTGTAAATTGAGGTTGATCGACTGACCGAACTTATCCAGGAAGGAAGTGAAGTAATCACTCCAGCTAAAAGCAACATAGATGTTACCGATAGAATATTCCATGATCAATGCCCAGCCAATGACCCAGGCAAACACTTCTCCAAAACTTGCATACGCATACGTATAGGCACTACCGGCCACGGGTATGCGGCTGGCAAATTCCGAGTAACACAAAGCTGTAAAACCACAGGCAATAGCAGTGAGCACAAATAAAATCACCACTCCGGGGCCACCATTAAATACCGCATAGCCCAGGCTGCTAAAACTGCCTGCACCAAGTATAGCCGCAATACCAAAAAAAGTAAGATCCTTTACGGTGAGTACCCGCTTTAGGCCGCCGGCTTCATGGCTTCCATCGCTGCCCTCTGCCAGTATGCTCGAAATATTTTTTCTCCTGAATAAAGAGTTAGACATGTTGGTTGGGTTTTTTAAAAAGGGAATTTAGGCAAATAATTTTGTTTAAGAAAGTTACCTGCAAACAAGGTGATGACTCTCTACAACAAAAAGCATGAAGGGCAGGCTAACTTTCTCTCTCCAGTAAATAGGCCGCAAGTTTCTGAAGTTCCGCTTTGCGTGCAGACAGTACCGCAATATCATCCAGTTGTTGCAGGGCCGCAGCATAATATTTTTCTTTGAGAGAGGCAGCCCATGCATCGGCTTTGCAATCGTGGAATAGCTGTAAAACCCTGGCTACTTTATCTGTGGGGTTGCTGTCTAAGAGACTTTGCAATTCTTTCTTCTGCACCCCGGTGGCCACTTCCATGGCATGTATCATCAAGAAGGTTTTTTTATTAGAAAGAATATCTCCACCTACCTGCTTACCAAATTTTTCAGGATCACCAAAACAGTCCAGGTAGTCGTCCTGCACCTGGAATGCTATGCCGATGTTTTTGCCAAACTCGTAAATGTGCTCCCGGTTACCGATACCTGCTCCCCCCAGTATAGCGCCCATTTGCAGACTGGCAGCCAATAGCACAGAAGTTTTGAGGGTGATCATGTTCATGTAGTCATCCAGGCTTACCTGTTCTCTTGTTTCAAAATCCATATCCAGCTGCTGTCCTTCGCAAACTTCCCGGGCGGTTTTATTAAAAATACTGAGGATGGCATGCAGGTGGCTGCTGTTTATTTTATTGAGATAATCATAAGCGGCTACAAGCATTACATCTCCTGCCAGCAGAGCGGTATTTTCGCCATAGTGCATGTGCACGGTAGGCACACCACGCCGGCGGGGCGCTTTGTCCATAATATCGTCGTGTATCAAACTAAAGTTATGGAACAGTTCTATTGCATTGGCTACCTGGTAAGCATCTGCATCAATGTCGCTGAACAATTCGTTGCCCATCAACACAGAAACCGGGCGCACTCTTTTGCCTCCAATATTTAGAATATACTGGGAAGCATCATATAAGTTTTTTGGACTTTCAGGAAAATGCCTTTTAGAGA
>JBKJKD010000034.1:0-3626 GCA_046597635.1 Ferruginibacter sp.
CTACCAGGCCACCGGTTTTGTCTGTAACGTTGATGGTCTTAACACCCTTACCACCACGATTGGTTATACGATAGTTTGGTTCGCCGGTTTCCGGATCATCTAGTTTGGTACGCTTGCCATAACCTTTCTCACTTACCACCAAAATGGTTTTTGTTTTATCATCTTTGGCAACGCACACCATACCTACTACTGCATCATTTGTTTCATCTACCTCAATACCAAAAACACCAATGCCACCACGGCCGGTAGCACGCACTTTGCTTTCTGGGAAACGGATTGCACGGCCACTTTTTACCGCCATCATAATCTCACTGTTACCATCTGTCATCCTCGCAGCTATCAACTGATCACCTTCTCTGATGTCGATGGCATTGATACCGCTCTGGCGTGGACGACTGAAATCTTTCAATCTCGATTTGTTGATGATACCATTTTTGGTACACAACACAATAAAGTGATTGTTGATGTATTCTTCATCTTCAAAATTCTTTACATCAATAATGGCACGCACTTTATCATCCGGTGCTATCTGCACCATATTTTGTAAGGCACGGCCTTTACTCACACGATCTCCCTCAGGAATCTTGTAAACCTGCAACCAGAAACACCTACCCTTTTCTGTAAAAATCATGAGGGTATGATGCGTGCTTGCTACAAATAAATGCTCTATAAAATCTTCCTGACGGGTGCTGCTGCCTTTGGCACCACGGCCACCACGGCGCTGCTGCCTGTATTCTGTGGCTGAAGTTCTTTTGATATAACCCAAATGAGAGATCGTTACTACTACATCTTCCTCTTCAATCAGATCCAGCATGTTCATTTCATCATCAGCATACTCAATCATTGATTTTCTCTCGTCACCAAACTTTCCTTTCACTTCCAGCAATTCTGCTTTGATAATATCGAAGCGCATGCCTTCGTTGGCCAAAATCTCTCTTAACCTGTCAATCAATTTCATGATCTCGGCATGCTCTTCTCTTATCTTATCTATCTCCATACCGGTCAAGCGCTGCAAACGTAGTTCCAGTACGGCTTTAGATTGAATTTCGCTCATACCAAAATTGGTCATCAAACCTTCCTGCGCAATGTTAGGCGAAGCACTCTCCCGAATAAGTTTGATCACCGCATCCAGATTGTCCAGCGCAATAATGTAACCCTCTAAAATATGTGCTCTTTCAAGAGCCTTTCTTAATTCAAAATTGGTACGGCGCACTACTACCTCATGCCTGAATTCTACGAACTCAGAAATAAGATCTTTTAAATTAAGAATGCGTGGCCTGCCTTTTACAAGTGCTACATTGTTGATACCAAAGGAAGTTTGCAGTTCACTGTATTTGTACAACTGGTTTACTACTACCTGCGCAATGGTATCTTTTTTAAGTTCTACTACTACCCTT
This sequence comes from Ferruginibacter sp., assembly GCA_046597635.1. Classification (GTDB taxonomy): domain Bacteria; phylum Bacteroidota; class Bacteroidia; order Chitinophagales; family Chitinophagaceae; genus Ferruginibacter. Next base: position 1,398 of record JBKJKD010000034.1, read on the forward strand.
GTTCCTTCCTTGTTGTTACTTTCATTGTTTACATCACTTACACCATCAATCACCTTATCCTGTATGAGCTCGCCTATCTTCTGTGTAAGCGAATCTCTGTTTACCTGGTAAGGCACCTGTGTAATGATAATTTTTTCCCTTCCTCTTGCATCAGTCTCGATGGTGGTTTTACCACGAAGTACTACCCTTCCGCGGCCGGTATGAAAAGCTTGCTTCACACCTTCAAACCCATAGATGGTGCCACCTGTGGGGAAATCGGGCGCCTTTACATGCTTGATTAATTCATCTATTTCAATATCGTTATTTTCTATGTAAGCTATACAACCATCTATTACTTCACTTAGGTTGTGCGGCATCATGTTGGTAGCCATACCCACGGCTATACCGCTGCTACCATTTACCAGCAACTGCGGGATGCGTGTAGGCAATACCGTTGGTTCCTTCAGGGAGTCATCAAAATTGAGCTGGTAATCTACCGTATCCTTATCGATGTCCTCCATCATGGCTTCGGCAAATTTTTCCATACGCACCTCCGTGTAACGCATAGCTGCGGGCGGATCTCCATCTTCACTACCAAAATTACCCTGGCCATCAATCATCTTATAACGCATCGCCCAATCCTGCGCCATCCTTACCATGGTAAAGTAAATAGAAGCATCACCATGCGGATGGAATTTACCCATTACCTCTCCTACAATACGGGCAGATTTTTTATAGGGCTTGTTGCTGGCATTTCCCAATTCATTCATACCAAATAATACCCGGCGATGCACTGGTTTGAAACCATCTCTTACATCGGGCAAAGCTCTGCCCACGATTACACTCATCGAGTAATCGATGTAAAAAGTCTTCATTTGCTCCTCTATATTTACCGGAATTATTTTACCCCGGTTGTTGGGGTTTACACCTTCTAAATTATCCTGATTTTCCATATTTAAATATCCTGCTTTACAGGCCTGCGAAACTAACCTAATTTGCCCGGTTTTCCCGTTGAAACCGGATGTTTTTCCTGTTTATTTTACACATTTTAAAAGCCATTGTGGACAAGTTTGAGGAATACCGACTCTCCTGAAAAATAATTACAGTTTTCCACAATCGTTTTCCGCTTAATCGGCTATCAAGGTTGCTTGCAAAGACATTACAAAAGTTTTAAAAAATGCATGTTTCCTTGTCGCATTCGTTTATGGCAATATGTTATCCGTTTCAAAACCTTTAACTTGCCAAAAAAATTATTGCTTGAAAACAGTACTCCTTATTGGTGCAGGAAAATCTGCCACAGTCCTGATAAATTATCTCCTAAAAGAAGCCGAATTAAATAAATGGAAATTCATTATTGCGGATGCCAACAAGGAACAAGTCTTGGCCAAAACGAACAACAGTCGTTTTGCCGAAGTGTTACAACTAGATATAACCGATGACAGACTGCGGGAAAAGACAATCCAGCGGGCGCATGTAGTTATCTCAATGATGCCACCAGCACTTCATTTTTTAATTGCCAAAGATTGTGTGGAATTGAGGAAACACCTCTTAACGGCGTCTTACCTGGACGATCAGATGAAAAGCCTGAAAGATGAAATTCACCAACGCAAATTATTATTCCTTTGCGAAATGGGGCTCGACCCTGGCATAGACCATATGAGTGCTATGAAAATTATTCATGCGCTGAAAGCAGCAGGTGCCACCATCAACTCGTTTAAGAGCCATTGCGGTGGTCTCATTGCCCCAGACAGCGACAACAATCCCTGGCATTATAAAATTAGCTGGAACCCACGCAATGTGGTGCTGGCCGGTAGTGCCGGCGCAGAGTTCATGTTAAACGGCGAAAAGCATCACCTGGATTATGAAAGACTTTTTGATAATGCAGAAACGGTTACGGTGGATGGGCTGGATCCCTTAGCGTTTTACCCAAACCGTGACTCACTTAGTTATATACCGATTTACAAACTGCCTGACGCTGCCAACTTCATTAGAACCACGCTTCGCTACCCGGCTTTTTTTATTGGATGGAATGCAGTTGTAAATGCCGGCCTTACCAATGATGTAACAACTATAGATGTTGCCGGGCTGAGCTTTGCAAAGTGGTCTGAAGCAGTGCAGCCTTTTGTGAACGAAAACAACCAGCCTCTCCTGGCTTACCTGGGGTTGTTTAGTGAAGAACCCGTGCCGGCTTACGCCAAAACATCTGCAGATATTTTGCAATTTTTATTGGAAACAAAATTGGCCATGGCA
>JBKJKD010000041.1:0-29759 GCA_046597635.1 Ferruginibacter sp.
CCCTTGCCGGATTGGTTCTTATGCGTCCGGAAAAAAATAAAGAAACCTGGGTAAAGCCAACTTTGATAGTTCCGCTTATTCTGATTTATAAGAATTTTTTTTACGAGAAATCGAGAAGAAATTAGAGCTTTACGACCCGGTACCTGAATGCCTTTCATCCATCATCACTGTATCTGTCCATTTATCTTGCCAGGGGTTGCAGGGCGAACCCAAAGCGCTAAACGCACAAAACGGAACTGCCCGGCATAAGCCTCTCATAAAAGCAGTGGATATACTAATTGGGCTGCCATCTAAATTGACAGCTCTGGTGCGGGTGATCAGTTTTCCCAAAGACTTGCCCTTGAAAATAGCCTCCACTAAGCCCATGTATAAACCATAAAATACCAAGATGAGCAATCGCCCTCCCAGGTCAACCGTGTCGTCTTCAGCAATGCCATTCAGGGTATCAGGAGAAAGCAGGCCAATAACAATCGCCAAAGTAAAAGCCAGCAAGTAAAAGACAATGAGGTCTATGATGTAATTGGCAAATCGTTTGCCCGTATCTGCCCTCACAACATGGTTGTCAAAAGTAGTCAGCAGATCGGGTACTTGTTCTTCTGTTTGCATAGAGCGATGTTAGTTTTATAAACGATGCTGGCACTAAGATAGGCTTTACGTTGAACACCGCTTTACTACTTCATCTTCAAAACAAATAAACCATCTTGTCCCTTATTGGGGTATAGGTATCCCGTATTAAATATTGTATTTTAGGTTCTGCATTAGCCGCTTCCGAACAGAAAACGAATCAGTAGAAAAGTCCAATTAAGAATTGGCGATCTCTGGTATAGACACACCAGTTACTTCCCTCAGCCCAGTTATAAACTTTAATTATGGCAGATATCTTTATCAGTTATTCCAGCACAGATAAAACTATCGTACAACGGATAGCACAGCTTTTAGAAGACAAAGGATGGAGCGTTTGGTGGGACCGGCAAATACCCATCGGCCAACAATATGACACAGTTATTGAGACCGAACTACAGAAAGCTGCTTGCGTGCTCGTAGTGTGGACGCAACGTTCCATTGCATCTGAATGGGTGAAGAATGAAGCCAGTGAAGCCGCAGCCAAAGGCAAACTAGTGCCGGTTATGTTGGAGAATGTGCAACTTCCCCTTGCTTTTAAACGTACAGAAACTGCACTCTTGTTTAATTGGGATGGCGAAGGAGATCACCCCGAATTAGACTTACTGTTTCAATCTATAAGGGATATTATGGCTCAGCCCATGGGCGACGGAAATTCCCGAAAAACTATAGCACCGGTTAACAGCAATTTCTTGCACCGTCAACGCCTGTTGGCCGGTGCCGGGCTCACCCTTTGCGTGGCCTGCCTGCTCATTTATTTTTTACAACCAAACAGCAGCACCCAACTTGTACGGATTTTGTTGCTCACTGTGTTCGGCATAGGCGTCGCCGTATTTATCCTGGGTGTTGTGCATATCTATACTTTTAAGCAACAACTAAGGCCCTCGCCTTTTTTAAAAATGGCCGGGCCATTTGCAGGTCTGCTAAGCATCCTATTGGGTGGTTTGCTTTTGTCCAATAATGGGGCAGATAAAAATATTACTATACGGCTCTTCGATTGGAAAAAAAACCCCGTCACCCAAGGCGAGGTAAAGATTTACCTGCCAGAATACATCCGCACACAATCCATAGATAAAATGGGACAAGCACTTTTTACTGGTATCCCAGCCGGTACCTTTTACAGCAATATGAAAATAGAAGTCTCCAGCCCAGGCTATGCCAGCAAAGTTTTTGATACGCTCCTCCAAAATTCAAAACCGCTGGAGCTCACGCTGCCTTTAACCACTGTAGTATTTATTTCGGGCAAAATAAAAACCGCTGCCGAAGTACCCATAAAAGGCGTAGAAGTGAGTGCAGATGGCACCCGATATTATGCTATTTCCATCACCGATGGAACTTATAACCTCCGCCTCGAAGAATATACGCTCGGTGATGAAATCAACCTCACCACGTCCCACAAAGACTTTGAAGACAAAACCATTTCACTGAGAATACAGGCGCCCACAATTCAAAACCAGGATATTTTTTTGAATCCCATTGCACATTAAAAACTACAGCCATGAAAATTTTACTGCTCACTACTTTCTTCTTTTGCTGCCTATGCGGCCAGCTGCAAAGCCAGCAACTCATCATCAAAGGAAAAATAAAATGCCTTAACCAAACTCCTAACTCCACCCGTGGCGCAGAAAACATTGTGGTGGTGCCGGCTTTTCAGCCCTCCCTGGCAACAGTTACTGCGTCCCGCCCTTCTGGCTATTTTGAAGTGAATACCGGCTTACCACTGGCCCGCCTGCAAGACAAACAGGTAACCATTTATGTAATCTCCCGCTGCAGCAACTGTGTAGAAGCAAGCAAAAGAGTTTTTATTTCGGAAGACCAGGACCGGCAGAACCGGGCCGATAACAAACGTTACGTAACCATCAAAGACTGGATGCTGAATGCCAACTGCAGCCAGGCAGAGTTGGTACCGATGGCTGCAGATAGTGTATTAAATCTTGTGGTAAAGCAACCCGGCCAAAACCTCGATAAAGTTTCTGCCGCATCGGCGTTGGTAGGTGCACCCCCGTTCCTCAATTTTTTAACCACATTGGTATCCGTAGTGGGTACCACGGGCTTTCCACAAAACGATTTTTTTGCCAGCAGCCTTGGTGGCGGCACTATCAAGTATGGGCAATTTCTGCTTGCTTCACCTATGTTCGAATCTGCCAATACCGGTTTCAATTTTGCACCCTCCAGGGATCTTTCGGAAGCCGTTTTTTGGAATCCTTCGGCCACGGCGTTGAGCCGGCACCAGGGCAACATCAGCCTGCTCACTAATTTAAGGAACAACGCCAAACTCGGAGGATTCTACAAAATCAACCAAAAATTTTCGCTGGGAGCTGGCGGCATCTATACCATGCAAGATGAGTTTAGACGGGTTGATTTTCTGCAGGGAAATTTTCCCCGGAGGGAAGATTCGGTAAACATGAGGTTAAAAGAATTTGCTGCCTACTTAAGCCCGGGCTATAAAATCAACGATCGCCTGAGTGTGGGGCTCAGTGTAAAATCTACCTGGCAGCAATTCAACATACCAAATGTTGTAAACGTAAACCCACAGGGCAAGGGAACTTTCACAGACAGCAGCGTTAAGGAACAACATTTTGATGTAGATGTTTCTGCCAGCTTTAAGGCCACGCCATCTTTGCAGGTTGGGATTAACCTTATGAACCTTGCCGGAACTGAGTTGTATGCGGATGCCTTTGTACCGGGACAGACAACTATACCAATGATGCAGCAACGCTCTCTTGGTTTGGGGCTGCTTTACAAATGGCAGCGCCTTAATGTGGGCACTGATATTTTGTTAACCAAAGATGGATTGTACGATGCCAGCCTTGGCCTTAGCTATGTACCTTTTAACAATGCGCTGCTTTCTGCCGGACTCGCTTTTAAACAACTTAGCTACTCTGTTGCTTTTAGAATGAAACACTTTCGGGGGAGTTTTATAAGCGATAACGATTGGATGCAGAACGAAAAAAGAAAAGCCAAATCGGGCATTCTAAACGGCAGGATTTACGGAGGATTTGTATTTGATTTTAAGTGAGCTGCACTGAGCTCATTATACCAACAAACAGCCTACAAAAACAATATTTTTGTGAGATGATCATCCTTCAAAACGAATGGCTTCTGGCAGCCATTGCACCCGCTGGTGCCGAACTACAAAGCCTGCACAACAAAACAACCGGCATAGAACATATGTGGAGCGGCGATGCTGCTTATTGGGCAAAACATAGCCCCGTCTTGTTTCCGATTGTGGGCACGCTGAAACAAGACACTTATTACTATCATGACCAGGCATATAAATTACCAAGGCATGGTTTTGCACGAGAGAAGATTTTTGCAGCTCAGCAAATCAGTCATACGGAAGCAGTTTTTTCCCTGGTGGATGATGCGGCCACCCGTGTGGCTTATCCGTTTGAGTTCCTTTTACAAATACGCTATCGCCTTTCAGAAAATAGTCTTTCCTGCAGTTACGAAATCGCCAACCCGGGCAAAAGCGAGCTGCTCTTTTCCATTGGCGCACATCCGGCTTTTGCTTTGCCTTTTCTCAGTAACAGCAGTTATGAAGATTACTACCTGCAGTTCAACCAGCAAGAAGAATTGGTTCGCTGGAAATTGGAAGATGGCCTGATTGGTAATACTACCGAAGGTCTGCCCAGCACCGGGAACCGCCTGGCCCTGCAACACAACCTTTTTTATGAAGATGCCATCGTTTTAAAAAATCTGAAGAGTAATAAGATTACGCTTGCATCAGATAAACATCCTCACGGAATTCATTTCCATTTCAACGATTTTCAATTCTTCGGTATTTGGGCCGCCAAAGATGCGCCGTTCATCTGCCTCGAACCCTGGTGCGGTGTTGCAGACAGCATTAATCACAACCAGCAACTAGAGGATAAAGAAGGCATACAAAAACTGCCCGCCAAAGCAACATGGCAAAGAAGCTGGCAGGTAGAATGCCTTTAATGGCCCAGCCCGAAGTAATTGGAATGTTACCCTCAACCAGCTGCAGAGCCGTTTCTGATTGTATAATCTTACTTTTCACATTTGGCTTCCACATTCAACCCGTTAACCATAAAAAGCCGCCTGTTTCCAGGCGGCCTTTAGATAAAATTCTGCGGAGTTCTATCAAGGAAGTAACACTTTGTTTACAACCTGTACCACTCCATTTAGAGCAAGGATATTGGCAGGGTTGATAGATGCAAAGGAAGGATTTTGATTACCTTTTACATATCCGCCATTTGCACCGAGTATGCCTATCAATCTATTGTTAGGAGCATCTGCAATAGTTTGAATAGGGCTGAGAAAACCGAGATCCCATGCAAAGTAGCGGCTGCCGATTACGTGGTACCTGAGAATATTAGAAAGCGCTGTTACCTGGCCCGCATTATTTATAGCAGTAATGTTGGCAGCATTGTTAAATGGTGCTGGCAACTGGGCAAAAGCTGCATTCGTAGGTGCAAATACCGTAAAATCTCCGGTGCCCGCAAATACTCCGGCAAGATTGGTTTTCACCAGTGCTGCTACCAGGGAAGAAAAGGCTGGGTTTCCTATGGCAATCTGTGCAATGTTTTGAGTTGGGGGCAACAGAACATCATCAATTACATGAATAACGCCATTGTTTGCATCCACATTTGGCAGCAGTACAAATGAGTTTCCGTTGACGAAAAGTAAACCCAGCGTTTTAGAAAAGTAAATTCTATTATCGTTGGGCTGTGCAATAGGTTTAAGTGTAGCTGCGCTGCTCCTGCCATTGGCTACTTGCTGAAACTTCACCTCGGTGCCCAAGACATGGTAAAGAAGAATATTTTTTAATGCTGCTATTTGTGCAGGATCCGTAATTGCATTGATATTGGCAGCATTGTTAAACGGCGCACCCAGTTTTGCAAAAGCTGCATCATTGGGAGCAAACACTGTGGCCTTAAGATTTGCAGAAGACAAAACAGGTGCCAGACCGGTTTTAACAACGGCTGCTACCAACGATTTAAATATTGGTAAGCGCTGGGCTACCTGAACCAGGTTTTGGCTTCCCCACCTGCCAGCGGTACCATCTGCAAGGTCAGTTCCGTATTGTTTTTGAAAATCATTCGCCTGGGCCGTGCGGCTTGCCACTGCCTTGTCTGCCTCCGCCTTTAGCAAGGCTTCCTCATTCTGAGCTGGCTGCTGAATGCTGTTGCCTTCTTTTTGGCAGGAAGTCAAAATGCTTAGAATAAGAATCAATGTGCTGCCGAATAGAATCTTTTTCATAACTAAATGTTTTATGTTTTTAAGAAAATGGTTAACATTTATGACAACCCAGAAAAATACTGGTTTTCAAGACAAGAGTGAAAGCCCAGAATGGGTAACCGAATTGCAGAATTTAAGGAGTGAAACCACCACTACTGAGGCATAAACGGAGATTGAAATATTTGTTGATACTCTTGATATCAAGCAGGCGTGTTAAAGCTTAGAAACGCTGGACTGCTTTTAAAGTTGTCATAAAATTCCCCCTATAAAAATATCCTGAGTTGTAATAAAACCAGTGGACTGCGGCCATCAAAATAACCTACTAAAAGCTATGAATTGAATTTTAAATACTGTATGTTTATAGGCTGCGCTGCTTCTGCCACAGGTTAAAAAATGAGACCTATTTTTTAAACCTAAAACTTAAAACATGAAACGTCTTCTCCTGATTACACTTACACTTACGGGTATCATGCTGGGTACCGAATGTCTTTCGCAAGGTGGGCCAAGTCCTTACAAGGCTACCTATTCCTCAAACTTTAAAATGGGTAAAAGCGACCAGGCCACCAAGATATTAGAAATCTGGCAAGACTGGGACGACAACCAACTGGACAGGCACGACTATTTTGCAGATACCCTAATCATGATGTTTCCGGATGGCGGCATGGTGAAAGGCAAAAAAGAGAATATGGAAGCCGCTAAAAAATACCGTGATGGCTTTACCAAAGTGGTTTCAACCGTTCACGCCTGGCTCCCCATTAGCAGTGTAGATAGAAAAGAAGATATGGTATGCATTTGGGGGCAGGAAGTAGATACCCGGCCAGATGGCACAAAAGAAACCCAGGATCTTCATGAAGTATGGTGGTTTAATAAGGATGGCAAAGTGTCCATGGTACGCCAATGGACAGCTAAGTTTGGACAGTAAATTTTCTTTGGGGGTTAATTCGGAATAGTACATAAACGGGGACTGGTTCCCCGTTTATTATTGGCGGCATCCCGAATGTCTTTAGAGTGAACAGCTAAAGAAATCTTTCGGATGCTCATTAGCAAATTTCGTTGTCCAATCCACTTTTCAATTGCATACAACCCCCTACATCCTATAGGTGCAGGCTTTGCCCATTGCCTATTGACAATTGTCCATTGACCATTCACCCACGGCCTTAACTCACCTGCCCCTGACGGCCAATGATAAACAGTACCAGGTCGTCCTGCTGCAGTCCGGCCCTGTCGGCAGCATCTTGTATCTCCTCCCGGTTTACTGCAGCCGCAAAACTTTTTTCTTTCAAGCGTTTCTTCACACCCTTTAGTTCCATGCCTGAGTATCCTTCGGGTCGCATTAGACTGTAGGCATGTACCAAGCCGCTTAGTTCATCAAAAGCATACAACATTTTGTCCATTTGCGTGCGTGGCTCCACACCAAAATGATTGTGCCCGTGGCTGGCAATGGCACGGATAATTTCGGGATCTATGTTGCGACCTTCCAGTTCTTCAATAATCTTTTTGCAATGCAGATCGGGCCACTGGTCCCAATCTGCATCGTGCAGCAGTCCTGCCATTTCCCAGCGCCACTGTCCGGCTTCGTCCAGGCCTTCTTTTTCTGCTGCCCAACATTTCATCAGATTTGCCACTTGCTTCATGTGCAATTGCAGTCTTTCATTTTTAACCCAGTCTGTAAAAAGCTTATTGGCAGTTTCTCTGCTTAGTACATTTCCGGTATTTTTTGGATCGCCAAATTCGGTACGATTTAATTGTAGAGACATGTATTTTGGAGTTTAATAGGTTTAAAAAGTTTCAGAGGTTTCAGAGGTTCAACGATTCAATGTTGAAAGGTTTAACGTTTAATGGTTTAAGGTTAATTGACGTTGTGAATGCTTAACTCTTTTGGAACATCTCAAATCAGGAACGTTGTTGAGCAATTCTATGTTTTAAAATACCAGGATCCTTGTAGCCTTCGAACGTTAAACGCTAAACCTTAAACGACTGCAACGCCTGCAGCTCATCAACGTTGAACGCTTGAACTTTTGAACTTCTGGAACTATTCCCCGATTCCTTCCAGCGCAAACAAAAATGCAAACTCCCTTGCACGATCTATTAAAGCTTTGAAACGACCGCTGGCGCCGCCATGGCCTGCTTCCATGTTGGTGTACAATAAAATATGGTTGCTGTCTGTTTTGTACTCCCGAAGTTTGGCCACCCACTTGGCAGGTTCAAAGTATTGTACCTGGCTATCGTGCAGGCCTGTTGTTACCAACATGTTGGGATACGCTTTCTTTTCTACATTATCGTAAGGAGAATAGGTTTTCATATAGTCGTAGCTTTCTTTGTTGGCCGGGTTACCCCACTCATCGTATTCATTGGTGGTAAGTGGTATGCTGGCATCGCTCATGGTGTTAATCACATCTACAAAGGGCACCTGCGCTACAATGCCTCTCCAAAGGTCGGGACGCATGTTTGCCACGGCGCCCATCAGTAAACCGCCGGCACTGCCGCCCATCGCATAAAGGTGTTCCTTGCTGGTAAATTTCTGAGCCACCAGGTATTCGGCACAATCAATAAAATCTGTAAACGAGTTTTTCTTTTTAAACATTTTTCCATCTTCGTACCAGCTGCGGCCCATCTCCTGCCCACCGCGGATATGCGCTATTGCAAAAGCAAAACCACGATCTAGCAAACTAAGTCTGCCGCTGTTAAAGCTTGCATCCATACTGATACCATAAGAGCCATAGGCATATAACAACAATGGACCTTTTCCGTCTTTCTTAAAGCCCCTCTTATAAACGATAGAAATTGGGACGGTTGTCCCATCTTTTGCTTTGGCATACAATCTTTCAGTAACATAATCGGCTGCATTGTAACCACCCAGTACTTCCTGCTGCTTCATCAGCTTTTTTTCTTTACTGGTCATGTTGTAATCATACACGCTGCCCGGCGTGGTAAGCGAAGTATAATTATAACGCACCACATCCGTATTGTACTCGGGAGTTCCACCCAGGTAGGCAGCATAAGTGGCTTCACCAAAATCGAGGTAGTGCTGTTGGTTGTTGCTGGTGTTGATAATGTGAATTTGCGTAAGGCCATTCTTTCTTTCAGAAATGGCCATGTGATTTTTAAAAAGATCGAAGCTCTCAATCAAGACGCTATCGCTATGAGCAATGAGTTCCTTCCAGTTGCTGGCATCTGGTTTATCTTCTGTGCTGGTCATGATCTTAAAATTCTTCGCACCGTCTGCATTGGTACGAATGTAAAAACGATCATTGGCATGGTCTACGTCATACAGAACTTCCTTGCGTCTTGGTTGAAATATTTTGAATTCAGCCATTGGCTCCGTCGCAGCAATAAAACGCTGTTCTGAAGAAAGAGTGGCCTGAGATACAATGAGGATATACTTTTCAGACTTTGTTTTTCCTACACCGATGTAATTGCTCGGGTCTGTTTCAGTATATACAGTCACATCTGCCGACGCATCCGTGCCCAGCACGTGCCTTTTTACTTTTTCTGATAAAAGTGTTATCGGGTTCTTAGCGGTATAAAAAATAGTTTTGTTGTCTGCCGCCCACGTAGCATCGCTTTGAGTTCGTACAATGGCATCTTTATAAGTATCCCCGGTCTCCAGGTTTTTAATATAAATGGTAAATTCATTGCGGCTCACCGTGTCTACTCCATAAGCTAGTAATTTGTTATCGGGGCTCACGCTCGTACCACCCACCCGGTAATATTCATAACCTTCTGCCATGGCGTTCACATCGAGCAGTACTTCTTCTTTCGCATCCAGCGTTCCTTTTTTGCGACAGGAAACATAATAATCTTTCCCTTCTACCATGCGGGTGTAGTAGAAATAACCATTTTTAAAAACCGGCACGCTTTCGTCTTTTTCTTTGATGCGTGCTTTCATTTCGGAGTACAGTTTTTCCTGCAAACCTTTGGTAGCAGCCATCATGGTATCATAATACCGGTTCTCTGCGTCAAGGTATTTTACCACGTTGCTACTGTCCGGGCCTTTTTTAAAATAGTCGTTCATCCAAAAATAATTATCCAATCGGGTATCTCCATGGGCAGTCAGCTCTCTGGGTTTTTTTTCAGCCAAAGGTGGCTTTATATTTTCGGGCCATTGGTAATCCATATTCTGAGAGGTATTTGTAGTGTTACAAGAAATAGACAAAACGAGAATGATGCCTGCAGCAAAGCGGGCAATAGGTTTGGTGCAGTACATTGGTTTATATTTTGGCAATGATAAATACAAGTTTTAGAGGTAGCAGCAGCGCATGCAGTGTACAGTTTTTAGCACAACAGTAATGAAAGATCGCAATACCAGTTAGCCTTGCCTTCTTGCAAGCACTACTACATTTTTAAACTTTTTGGTTTTGCCTTGCAGGTTAAACACTTCTGTATAGACGATGTAAATACCTGCAGGCAGTATCCTGTTTTTTTCTCCCAAACCATCCCAACGGTAATAACCTTTGAGGCCCGCAAGAGCATTGCGTTGCAGATAACGAACGGGGCGGCCGGCTGCATCAAAAATGGTCACATTGGCCACGTAACCCGGCTCGGGGAAATTGTAGTCCAGCGTTAAAAAATCATCGAGTCCGTCATTATCCGGGCTCACTATTTCCGGGGTAGCCGTCATGGTTCCTTGAACGCTCGCATCTAACCGGTATTGCGAATTTTTATATGTAGGCGTACCATAGCCCACGTTAGTGGCAGCGCTGTGCCAGTTGGCAGCCTGTTCATTTATGGTAAGCGTTTGCAGATTGTCTACTGTAGTATCGTCAAAGTTGATCCTTTCCAGCGCTACACCTTCTTCATCTCCTATCAATTTAAAATGCCAGTCGTCTTTGTAATTGATCTCATCTACAATGGCACCCTGCTCGTTTAGCAACAGTACGATGCCGGCGTCATCATTGTAAGAAGGCATATTTATTTCTACAAAAGCTGCGGGGTTGTTGGCCACATACACCGCTTTTACCAGCGGTGCACTTTGCGTAACTACTATATATTCTTTGGGAAACAACAGGTAGTCTTCAGTGCTTAGCTGGGTAACGCTTGCTATGGCACCACTCGTGCTCCTGTTGGCCAGGTAGCTGTTGCGCAGGTTTATGATTTTGTTGCTGCGATTGTACAGCTCCACATAATCGTTGCTATTGGGTGCAGGGTTAAACAGAATTTCGTTTACCACTACATCGTTGCGCAACAGGTTTTCGAACAAACCTACCCTGGCGGCCTGGTTGCTTGGCACCACATTACCGGCACAATCGGTGAGTGCATTTGCGGTTACCGTATAAATTTTACTGGCTTGCAGTGGCGCACTAAGCCTCAGTGCCACCCTGTCGAATGCAAAGGATAGTGGTGTGGCTGTTTGTGGGGCACCTATTCCATCGCTGATGCTGTAACTACCAGCAACGGCAGCCTTACTGCTATCCAGTGGCTCACTAAACACCAATACTATGTTTAAATTATCCGATGCGTAAGCACGCAGCAGTGTGGGAGCTGTTGCATCAGCATTGATGCCATCAACAGCATTTTTTTTGCCGGGTGTACCGCCTTTTGCATCGGTGCTAGCTTTCCAGTTGCTCATGCCACTGCAAGGATTTTTCCTGTCTATCATTTCCAGCGTCCAACCACCCCCTTTCTTTAACTCGTTTTGGTACCAGGTATCTGAATAATTCACCACATGTATGAGCACTCCTTCGGCCGAACGAAGAAAGATTTGATCGCCGGTATTGCCAAGGCTTGGAAAACTGGTAACGGCCAATGTAGGAGCGAAGGCAGACAGAGCAGCCACCGCACTTCCAGTACAAATCAACACAAAACTATCTGCCTTTAAAACATAAGATGGTAAGGGTCCACTCTGGCCGCTGGGTTTACCAATGCGCCAACCTAGTAAATTAATATCAAAGCCAGAAGTATTTCGCAGTTCTATCCACTCTGCATCAGGCAGCCCCACCAGCGGTGTAGGATCAGCCATAATTTCATCTATTAAAACATCGTACTGAACTGCAGTAAAAAAACTAAAAGTTGCGGTACCATTGCTTTGGGTGTTTCCAACTAAATCTTTCACGCCGTTCACCGTCAACAGCAGGCTGCTGCGATTTGGAAAATTATTGGTAAAAGTTAAATGCACGAGTGCCGGGTTACCTGCATCTCTAACAGCAGTAAGCGGTGCACCAATACTGTTATTTACCACATAATTTGCTGCCACCTGGCTGCTAGCCGTTTCTACCGCTTCGCTAAACAATACATCCACCGTGTTGATGCTGGTGGCAGTGGCCGAAAGCACTGCGGGAGGCGTAACATCAGGCACAAAATCTGTAACAACTATATCATCAAAGAAATGGCGCTGAAAAAAACTGGCGGTACTTTGTCTTACCCAGATACCAAAAAAAGCAGATATGGTATAAGTAGCATCTGTTACCGTGCCTTCGCTTACGTAGCTGCTACCCGTTGCCGTAAGGTCGCGGCTCAGAGACCATAGATTGGCGGCATTTCGTGTAACCCTCACCCGCATAGCATTATTACTGGTGTTTGTGCTGCCGTTCATGCCATCAATAATCTTTACGGCGGCCACACCCGCATCTTTCCTATACAAACTTATTTCGTCGTCAGTATTTCCAATACGCACAAAATAACCTGTCGTGCTGGTCAATGTTAGATCGCCAGCAGATGCTATCAGGTATACATCTGTATAGTTGGTACCAGATGTGTTGAAAGTAAACAGGGAGTAAAAATCCCATTGAGCGGACAGCGCTTTTGTGCTGGCGGTGCTAAGGTAAAAATTGCTGCTTGCCGTAGTGTTGTTGCTTTGCAGTTGTTGGGAGGCATTCACGATAAAGTCGGCAGTATTTCCTCCCCAGGCCGGGTTGCTGGTAAAATTACCGTCGTTAAAATTATCTGATAATTGTGCCTGCGTAGTAAAACAGGTTAGTAGGGCAAGCAGGCAGTTCAGGATGTTCTTCTTCATAATTTGAGATAGTAATTTTTAAAGATACTATATTATGGTTCGTTTTAGTTAATGCTACTCAATAATTGGGGTAGCCCATTTAGAGTAGGGAATCATACTTCTGTGAGCATGGCAGATGTTTCATGTATTAGACAGCTTTGGAAAACGAAACCTTGCTGGCTATCGCCTGGTCAACCACCAAATGGTTTTGGTAGCTAAGCTTTTTGTCTGTATTTTCGATACCCATTATGACAATGATAAAACATAGCATAAAGATCACGCAGAGCCATTGGCGGAGCTGAGTATTACCTTATGTATTAAGATAAAGCTGCCTTCCGCCAAAAACGGGAGGCTTATTTTTTACAGTCTAAAAAGAGAAAAATGAAAATTGCGGTTGTAGGCGCTACCGGCCTGGTAGGTACAAAAATGTTACAAGTATTGGCAGAGCGGAATTTTCCGGTTACGGAATTGTTACCAGTTGCCTCCGAAAAATCAATAGGAAAAGAAATTGAATTTAAAGGGGAGAAATACAAAGTTGTAAGCATGCAGGATGCTATAGATGCGAAGCCCAGCATTGCATTATTTTCGGCGGGCGGCAGTACCTCACTGGAATGGGCTCCAAAATTTGCAGATGCAGGTATAGCCGTGATAGACAATAGCAGCGCCTGGCGTATGGATGAAACCAAAAAATTGGTAGTGCCCGAGGTAAACGCTTATGTGCTTACTGCAGCTGATAAAATTATTGCAAACCCTAACTGCAGCACCATACAAATGGTGGTAGTTTTAAAACCTTTGCACGACCGGTATAAAATTAAGAGGGTAGTGGTGAGTACTTACCAAAGCGTAACTGGTACGGGCGTAAAGGCTGTAGAGCAAATGATGAATGAGCGGAAAGGTATAGAAGGACCAATGGCCTACAAATATCCCATCGACATGAATGCCATACCACAGATTGATGTGTTTACCGAGAATGGTTACACCAAAGAAGAAATGAAAATGGTGAATGAAACGAGAAAGATCATGGAGGATAATTCTATTAAAGTAACGGCTACCTGTGTGCGCATACCTACCATGGGAGGCCACAGTGAATCGCTGAACATAGAATTTGAAAATGATTTTAGCACTGCGGAGGTAAAAGATATTTTACACAGCAGCCCTGGCGTAGTGTTGCAAGATGATCTTGAAAATTTTATATACCCCATGCCCTTAACAGCGCATGACAAAGACGATACTTTTGTAGGCCGTATTCGCCGGGACGAGAGCCAGCCGAATACGCTGAACTGTTGGATAGTGAGCGACAACCTGCGCAAAGGCGCTGCCACTAATGCTGTGCAAATTGCAGAAGAGTTGG
The DNA here is from genome assembly GCA_046597635.1 of Ferruginibacter sp. GTDB lineage: Bacteria > Bacteroidota > Bacteroidia > Chitinophagales > Chitinophagaceae > Ferruginibacter. The sequence continues at coordinate 14,106 of JBKJKD010000041.1, forward strand.
TGAGGAAAGGGTTTGTGTAGGAGCCCCTCCGCCCCTAAAGGGGAACTAATGGAAGCGAAATTTTACAGTCTAAGGTCAAAGTAAAAGCCATCAGATTCATTTGATGGCTTTTACTTTGATGACTCCAGGTACCCCTTTAGGGGCGGAGGGGCTTCTAACTAATCGTCCAGGTTTCTCTACCTCTTAATAATTTATCCAAATCACCTCTGCCAGATTTGGCCACGGCTTGCTCCAATTGCATGGCCATCATATCTTCATAGCAGGGCCTGTCTGTTTCATAAAATACACCGAAGGGCCTTGGTAAATGTCCTTCTAGTTTTGGGTCGTCAAACATGCGGATAAGAATCTGCGCTTTGTAAAAATCTTTTTCGTCATGTATCCACAAGTCCTCTTTGCTGGCACCTTCAGCTAGTTCTACTATCACTGGTTTAAAACCATCCAGCTTGATACCTTTATTTTGAGTAGCTCCAAAAACCAGTGGTTTGCCTTGTTCCAGAAAAATAACTTCGTCTGCCTTACTACTTTTTTCGGTAAATACCTCAAAAGCGCCGTCGTTGAAAATATTACAGTTTTGATAAATCTCCAGGAAAGAACTGCCTTTGTGATTGTGGCTGCGTAACAACATTGCCTGCAAATGTTTGGGGTCCCTATCCATAGAACGTGCAATAAAACTGGCATCGGCACCCATAGCCAGGGCCAATGGGTTAAACGGATGATCGATACTTCCCATGGGTGTGCTCTTGGTAATTTTATTCTCTTCGGAAGTAGGAGAATATTGTCCTTTGGTTAAGCCATAAATCTGGTTGTTGAACACTAAAAGATTGACATCAAAATTCCTGCGTAACATATGGATGGTATGATTGCCCCCAATACTCAAACTATCACCATCTCCAGATACGATCCACACACTCAATTCAGGTCGGGCAGCCTTTAAGCCACTGGCCACGGCGGTTGCACGACCATGGATACTGTGCATACCATAGGTGTTCATATAATATGGAAATCTACTGCTGCATCCAATGCCACTCACAATTACAAAATTCTCCCGGGGAATACCGAGCGTGGGCATGATCTTTTGCACCTGTGCAAGGATGGAATAATCGCCGCATCCCGGGCACCAACGAACTTCCTGATCGGTAGCAAAATCTTTTGGGGTGAGGGCTGGCTTTTCTGCAATGGTTACTTCTGACATAAATTGAATTGAATTACAAATTTACTGAAAATTACATCTCCTGAATTACATCTTTAGCTTCGTTATGGCCCTTTGGCCAAATATACAATACAAAGTATATAAAAGGCCGTTGGTAAACCAACGGCCCCGGCCGGTTAGGGCCTCAAATCATAGATGAAGACAACATCGGTTAACAAAAGCTTACCGAAGGAGTCCATGATTTATTTCTAGACATTTATACCTCCTTTTTCTTTGGTGAATCATAAAATTAGGAAGAAAATCTACCCGAAAAAAAAATTTTATACCGAACAAATGAACCTTGTTTTTGTATCCGCACCTGGCTCACATTTCTGAAAAGAACCATATTATTAATTTTCCTGTAGCGCTTCCCAATATTCTGCTGCCCGGCGTGTATGTGGTACCACAATGGTGCCACCCACAATATTGGCCACGGCAAAAACTTCATACATTTCGGTGGTCGAAATTTTGAGTTCATGTGATTTGCCCAAATGGTATTTAATGCAATCATCGCAGCGCAATACCATACTTGCTACCAGGCCAAGTAGTTCTTTTGTTTTTTCATCAAGGGCCCCTGCTGCATAGGTATTGGTGTCAAGGTTCCAAAGTCTTTTTATAACGAGATTGTCTTTGCTTAAAATAAGCTCGTTCATTCTTGTGCGATAATCGTTGAATTCGTTTACCAGGTTACTCATCTTTAAATAATTTTTGAGGCACAAAGTTATAATAGGTTGTGTGAAAGAAAAGGCGAAATTCTTGGCAGACACAATAGTTTTAAAGAGCAACTTCCACGCAGATTTTTGTTCCGCTATTGGTATTGAGTTGCAAGGTTCCCCCAATTTCCTCTATTCTCTTTTGCATGTTCTTGAGGCCGTTGCCAAAGTTGTTTTCAGTTTTAATACCGGTGCCATCGTCGGAAACATCTATACAAAGCAGCCCATTTTTCATGTGCAGTTCCAGAATTGCCTGGCTTGCCTGTGAATGTTTTAAAATATTATGCAGTGCTTCTTTGATGATTAGAAAGAGATTTTTGCGCAGCACTCCTCCCAAAACAATCGTAAGCGGTAGGTTGCTGGTAATATTAAATTGAAAACGGATGGGGCTGCCCTCAAAAAAGGAGAGACCAAAATGCCTCGCATATTCAGTAAAACTTTGCAATGTATCATTCTCAGCATTCAAACTCCAGATGATGGTATTCATGCGGGCGGCAATTTCTTTGGCAGTATTAGAAATTTTATGTGCAAAATTAATTTGTTGGGGACTCAGCACACCTTGAGTTTGGTGAACCATAAGGTCGCTTATCATGCGTATGCTACTGAGACCTCCACCCACATCGTCGTGCAGGTCTGCAATGATGCGCTCCCTTTCCCTCATTACTGCCTGCTGCCGGCTAAATGCAGCATCTATCAGTGACTTTTCGTTGTCTGCAATTTTTCGTTGCAAGGCAATTGTGAATAGAAAAATATCCAGCAGTATACTTATCATAACAGGAATATAAGCACTGGCGTTTGTAAAAATAGTATTTGGATTAGCCAAAGAAAGAGAAATTACAAGGGTAATACAACTGCCCACAAGTACCAGTATACTTCCCCAAATGATAAAGCGACCATAAGGAACTTTATATTTGAAAAGAGCTATCACAACCATCATCTGCATCGGGAAAAGCAACATGCCGATTAAATAGTAGATTGGATCATATTTTAAACCTAGCAGATTACCCAACAGGCAGGCCCCCGAGAGTAGCAGGTATAATCCTATCAAAAAAATAAATATCCTAAACAGTGGTTGAGACCGCTTTTGCAACCCCAGATAATACATTACAAAAAGAGAATAAAATACGCTGACAAGAAACTGAACCGGCCGCTTAAACAGATCAAACTTAGTGATAGCTTCTTTGTCGGTAAGCGCAACATTAAAGAAAAATTCGGGGATGGCTACGAGGTAATAGACAGTGAGCAGTAACAAGTAGATGGCATAAAACAGGTATTCCTTTTTTCGCAAAATACTATACTGTATAAAAAAGAAGATGGCCATAAAAAAGGCCGCACTTTGGTAGAAAAAGATAAAGTACTCACTAAATAAATTCATGGCTGTTGCAAAATCGATTCAGTCAACAATGCGTTGTAGATAATTTGAAAATAATACTTTTCTAAGAAAGACTCACCCAAAAAGAAGCAGTAACACAACCCGGAAAGAGCTGGTTATCTTTTAAGGTAAAGGTTCACTGCCTCTACCCGGGTGTTCACCTGCAGTTTTTTGTAGATGTTTTGCACGTGTTTTCGCACCGTCCCCCAACTTATATCCAGCACATCAGCTACTTCCTTTCCAATAAGGCCTTTGGCCAACTGCTCTAAGACCATTTTCTCCCGCTCGCTCAAAGTTTCTACAAGTGCATTGTCTTTACCCATTTTGGTAAAACTGGCTACCACTTTTCGTGCTATGCTACTGCTCATAGGGCTACCGCCAGCAAGCATATCATCCAGGGCTTCTATGATTTTGTGGGGTCCTTCAGTTTTTAAAATATAGCCACTGGCGCCCGCCTTTAAAGAATCAAAAATTTTATCTGTGTCTTCATAAGCGGTACACATTAAAAATAGCATTTGCGGAAACTGGTTCTTCAAAGCATTTACACATTGTATGCCGCTGGCGCCTGGCAAATTAATATCCATCAATACAACGGCTGGTTGTACTTGCGGAATTTCACGAATGGCTTCCTCCGCATTTCCATAGCTTCCGCCCAATTGATAGTGCCCACTCATTTCCACCATCAGGTTCATGCCTTCCCGCAGGTCAGACTTATCCTCCACTATACATACAATTTTTTTCTCGGCAACCATAGATCAAAATTAGTGTTTTGCCAAAGTAACTAAATACCCCATTGAGCGTAGAATCCTTTAGGAAATTAAATCGTTTAAAAAGTCCTGTATCCCCAACAAAATTTTATCGGCCATTTGTTGTTGAAAATTTTCATCCAACATGAGGGCTTCCTCTGCGGGGTTGCTTAAAAATAAGGTTTCTACCAGTACATTGGGATATTCAGTAGGACTGTTCAGCATAAAATTAAAAGAACCTATCACCCCATATTGACGCAAGCCTAACTCCTGCATTCGCCTATTTACAAACATATTGAGTTTTTTATTGCCTACATAACGGTAATGGGTACTCGTGCCGGCGGCACGCAGCGGATCAGAAGAGGAATTGAGGTGAATGCTTACCAGGAGATCTGGCACGCTGTCCCTATAAAAAAGGATTCGCTCCTTGTTGTCCACCAACTTTTCGATGGTCCTCGTCATGATCACTTTTGCACCAGCAGCCTGCAGCGCTTTTTGCAATTTTAGTGTTACCGCCAGTGCCAGGTTTTTTTCGGACGATCCTGTTGGCCCACCAGCACCGGTGTTGCTGCCGCCATGGCCTGCATCCAAGGCGATGGTCAATTTGCCAAGGGAAAGTCCCTTGGGCTGTTGTTTAATTTTTATCACCAGCGTATTGCCCCGGTAATAAATTTGATGACCCCAGTGCTGGGTATTTTTAAGTTGAATTTTTATCCGGAAAATATCATCTGCTATTTGTTCGTAATCTACAGTTTGAATTTCTTTGGCTGTCTGCAATTGCGATATCCAGTTGCTGTTATTGGTAGCTCCAAAAACATCTACTATAATTCTGGAGGGGTTCAATTCTTGTAAACTTTGATAAGGTAAACGAGTACTCAGGGAAAGTGTGACATAGTCATATAGCTCATCTCCATACACACTCCATGCACCCGTGAGAGAAGCGGGCGTGAAACTGCCCTTAGGCAAAAGCGTTACCAGGTCGTCGGGTATGTAAGCCACCCGGTTTTTGGCCAATTGAACTTTATAATCTGCCCCTACCTTTCCAATTATTTTCAATTGCACAAGGCTATCCAGGTAGCCTATTTTGGCTCCACCAAGCCTATCATCACCAAGGCCGTATTCCAAATGGGCCAACCGCCCTTTTGTAATCACTACATCTGATGCTAAAGGAGACATGACAGAAAATTGGTATTTAGTTTCTTTGCTGATGCGTCGCCCAGAATCACTTAATGTAATGGGAATTTTTATTGATTTGAAACTATCTGTAGCAAGCACTGTGTACTCTCCCTGGTAAATTCCTTTCATACCGCCCACAGCACTCGCAGGCATTTCGTATAGAGGCATATTCTTAAATGCAGTGACCGTAGTCCCCGGCAAAGCTTTTACTTTAAATTGTATTTTATCACCGGGCAGGAGCAGCAGGTTGCCCTCCGGAAAAGTTTGAATGCTTTCTATATTCAGCGTTTTTACTGGCTCGGCCACTTTGGGTGGCGCATAGCTATACGCAACCTTTTTGCTTATTGATTTTTTATTAGCCGTTGTGGCCGTTAGGGTAAAGGAGCTATCTGCTCCCAACAAATTAATTTCAAAAGCAAAACCTCCGCTGTTGTAAACAGTAACCGGCTGGCCATTGATGGTGAGGCTGCATGTTTTGCAGGTGCTACCCACAATAAACTGCCGGGCCGCAGAAACATTGTTTTGTTCTTTAGTTCCATTCACTATTTTCACAAAAGGCGCTTCCTGTTGCTGCGCAATTAGCATTGTGCCTTGAAGTAGCATGGTTAAAATTAAAACTCCTGACTTCACCATAATTTTCCTCGTCATATTCTTTTCGTTTATTATCTGAACAGATTTTAGTGCTATAAAACAGTTTTTCTTTAATTCTGTTATTTTGGTAACCACAATCTTCTTATCATTGCTATACCTAATTACCAAAACTACCTCACTTTTCCGTACATGTACCGCCAAAAATATTTTGCTTTAAAAAACTGCGTATTCTTAATAATTCTTTTAGCTGCATCTTTCTCTGCAACTTCTCAGCAAAACGATATAATTTTTTCAAAGCTTGGCTCTACATACTACAAAGAAAGAATTGCTGAACTAGAAAAATTTAAAGTCCCAAAAAATTATTCTGATAAGTCGGCGCAAGCATGGTACGCAGAGTTTGTTACCGAACGTAACAAAACCTTGTTGGAGGCTTTTAAAGATGACGAGATCTTACATGACAGCAGCCTCTTAAACAAGTGCAACGCTATCATTAAAAAAATTGCTACTTCCAACAAACAATATAATTTCGATAGCATCAGGTTATACATAGATCGCTCTGTGGTAGCAAACGCCGCCTGCTATGGGGAAGGCACCATTTTGGTAAATCTTGGCTTGTTTTTGTGGGTAGACAACGACGATGAGTTGGCACTTGTGCTAGGTCACGAACTGGCACACCAGTTTCTAAAACATTCAGATAGTAAAATGGACAAAAGCATTCAAATGCTTACCTCTGACGATTTTAAATCTGAACTAAAGGATATCAAAAGATCTGACTACGGTAAATACGATCGCTTTAGAAAATTAATGAAAGATCTTTATGTAGAGTCTGGCAAACACAGTACTTACAAAGAGAGTGAAGCAGATAGCCTTGGCCTGATATTTATCAGGAATGCAGGCTACCGAGTAGCAACTGCCGCAAATATTTTACTTAAGCTCGATAAGGTTGACGATCTTTTTTCTGCCAAAAACATCTATAACACCCGCAGCTTTTTTCAGCAGGCAGCTGCCGATCTAGCGCATTTTACTGTTAAACCAACTTACAAAGGCCTTTCATCGGTAAAAGTCACCATGAATGCAGACAAGGATATTGACTCTGTAAAAACACATCCTGATTGCTCAAAAAGATATGAAGCTATTGTTGGCAAGAACAAAGGTGAAGTACCCAACTGTTGTGTGAAACTAAACGAGCAAAATAAAGAATTGAAGGAGCGGGCAATGCTAGAAATCGTTCGCAACCTATACGAAACAAACTCTATTGGTTTGTGCATACACTTATCAATCTTTGCATTGCAAAACAATTATAACGCTGATATATACAATCGCTTTCTTTCTCTCAGTTTTTCCAGACTTTACGACAGTGATAAAAAACTCAAACGCTTTAGCAGCGCAAATGTTTATGCCAGGCACGATACTAATCTAAAGGAGTTGCAAGACTATCTTTTTGCAGTGAGTTCCAAAGAACTGGAAAAATTATCGCTGTATTTTCTTTCTACTAAAATAGATATGGCCTCTGAAGATTATGAGTTTGCTAACCTGATGTACAACACTGAAGTGAAGCAAATAGAACCTTCAGCTGCCTACGCCAGTTTCAATAAAAAATTTCCCAACAACAAATATCAATACTTACTTCAAAAAAAATGACAATGAAAACAAGGAAAACAATCCTTTCTTTTTTAATCCTGGCAATCAGCTTTGGCAGTTTTGCACAAAGCAAAATGTTTGAAAATGTTTTAGACGTAGAGGTTAAAAGCTCCGTTGCCATTGTGAGCAACCAGCAAATTGTAGGTTATGCATTTTTCTACAAAATAGACAAAATGAAAAAATCGGGGCTTTACAGGCTTTCTATTCTTGATGAGAACCTTAAAGAAATTGGCAGCAATGAATTTGAAGGCGGAAAAGATCTGATACTTACAAGGGCAAACTATGAGTCTGAAAAGCTTATGCTAAGTTTTTACGATGAAGATAAATTCGACGACTTCAAAAAATTTGTAAAAGTATATGACCTTAAAGGCAAGCAACTTGGCCTGGTAGGGTACGATCCTGAAAAAGTAAAAAAAGGTATGTTTGGGAGCGCCATGGCAGAACAAATGGATGCTTTGTACGAAGGAATAGAAAATGTGGAAGGCAAAGGTTTTGTAAGACTTTACCAGAGCAAAGCTAAAACCGGCGGTATAGATATCCAGTTCATCAACCTAAATGGAAAACTTGGTTGGGAAAAAAACATAACAGCTGATAAAGGGGATAGAACTGAATTGTATCTAATTGCAACCACACCTAATACAATACTGCTTTGCCAAATGGAAAGAGGTGGCATCATGGATGCAGATCCTGCTGTTTTTCTTATCGGACTAAGTACCACTAATGGCAACCAGTTGTTCAAAAAACCTTTGGATATCAAGGGAAATTCTTATGAGCCCATGCTGGTGAAAAAGATGCCCGATGGAAAGATTAGAATGGTGGCTTCATTACTGGATGAAAGCGCTAAATTTTTGAAAGCGCTTCCCAAGGGAATCAGCCTTAGTGAGCTAAATGATCAGACGGGAGAGATCACCATCATAAAAGATTTTACTTATGCCAACGACCTTAGCAGGGTACTATCCATGAAAAGTGACACAAAAGCTGAGGAGGGTTATATCAAGCCACATAATTTGCTCATGCAGGATGACGGAAGCATGGTGTTAGTAGGAGAATTTTTCAGAAAAACGGTAAGCGCCGGAGGTATGGCCATGAAAGTGTTAAGGCAGGGAAGTGCGTCAGCAGCACAGGCAACCATAGAAGATATGTTCCTGCTTCGCATAAGCAGCAGCCTTAAAGCCACTTCATTGGAAAAAATAGAAAAGGACAAAGAGAGAACGCCATTGCCAACTGATTTTATGTCAATCGGGCTTACCTCAAAATGGTTGACCGCCCTTAATTCATGGGGCTATATGTATACGGATGAGGGAATGAATGGTTCTAACAAAACAGTAGTGGCTCGTGGCTCCTTTGGAGATGAAAAATATGGCACTGTAGCCATTACCATTGATGATAAAAAAGGATTCTCGCAAAAGCGTTTCAGCATACCGAAAGAAAAGAATGTTCGTTATTATATCTCAAGGGCAAAGCCAGGCTATGTAATGATAACGAAGTACAATTCAAAAGCAAAAACAATGTCGGTAAACCTGGAGAAGGTAAACTAAATTTTGGATCGAACATTTTTTGAAAACCATCCAAATCTGGATGGTTTTTTTATACTCAGTCCCTGTTCAAATGCTGATTTTTTGCATTGGCGGCAATATAAAGCGCAAAGCCAGCAAGTGCAAGGTCTTTTAATAGGTTAACGAAAGCCAGTTGGCGCATTTCAGGATCCCCGGCATTGAGGTACTCCGGCAGGTGAATCATGAGAACGAAACTAATGAGTAGCGCCGCTAAAACATACCCTGCAACAGACACAAACCTATTGAAGATAAAGGCGAGGCCGGTTAAAATAAATGCTGCGCCCACTACATACACCCAAAGAATACCTCCGGGCAAATAGTTGGGTACATAGGTGAGCATGTTTTGTGGTAGGCGAAAATGGTGAATACCAAAGATGATCATTACAATGGCAAGCATCCACACAGCCAGGCGGGAAATTGTATGTTGTATCATGGCAAGAACTTTTAGTACTCTTAAATTACACAACTAAAAGACCAATTCAAAGCATTCTGTTTATAATCAGCGGCTACGAGCTTAAAAACAGGGGATAGTTTGCCAGGTATATATTTTTAGAGAGGATCCTGCACGTAAAAAAAATTGCTGCGGAAAAGGAGGCTTATATCAAATGCATCTTTATGTTAGGGCTGCTAATTTTTCAGACCATTAAGATAGGAAATACATTTTTAGCGGTCCACGATTTTTTACTTCTATTTCGCCCCGGTACTCACAGGCAAATTCATCTCTGATTTGGAGATAGGTAGTTTCAGATAGATTAATTCTTCCTGGCTCTGATTTGGATTCCATTCTTGAAGCAATGTTCACGGTGTCGCCCCAAATATCATATTGCCATTTTTTTATTCCTACAATGCCAGCCACCACCGGCCCTGTATGTATGCCTACTCTTACATCAAAATGGCTGAGGCCATCCTCGGCATGCAACGCATTTTTTACCAACGCTATCATTTCCCCTGCAGCCATAATTACATTTCTCGCATGCGTGGGATTAGCTGTGGGCAGGCCGCAGGCGCACATATACGAATCCCCAATTGTTTTTATTTTCTCCAGCCCATATTTTGTGCTGATCTCATCAAAACCTTTGAAATAAAAATCAATACTCTTTACCAGCTGCACAGGTTCTACATGCTCCGCTAATTTTGAGAACGAAACAAAATCAGTAAACAATACGGTTACCTCATCAAACTTTACCGCATCTACCTTGCCGTTAAGTTTTAATTCCTTTGCTGTTTCGGCGGGTAGGATGTTGAGCAGCAGACTGTCTGATCTTTTCTTCTCTCTTGAAATTGTCTTGAAATACCAATACAAAGTGCCAAGTAATATGATGGTTAAACCAAGTATGATAAAGAGGGAAGTGAGCATGATCCGCTGATTCCTCTTTTGCTGGTTAAGCAGGTCCACCTCTACCTGTTTTTGTGACACCTCATAGTCCGTCCGCAAATCGGCCATTGACTGTACAGATTTGATGTTATTGACACTATCCCTGTATGCAATGTAATTCTTGAAATATTTATAGGATTCCGCTGTGTTGCCGGTTTTATCATACAGTTCCGAAAGTTTAAAATTGGCATCACTGATCTGTTCCTTCAGCCCGTATTGCTGCGCAAGTTGTAAACTACGTTTTGCATAGCTCATCGCAGTTGCCTGATCTCCTTTTTGCAAATAGATATCGCTCATAGAAATGAGGTAAACGCAAATAGGATAGTAATCTTCTGCACTTTCCAAAATACGAATAGCTTCATTGATATTTTTTTCGGCAAGATTTGTTTGCCCTGTATTGGCATATACCATCCCCATATTTCCCAGGCTGTAGGCTTTGCCTGTTAGATAATTTACTTTTTCAAAGATGAATCCTGCTTCTTTAAAATGAATGAGGGCAGAATCGTAAATTTTGTTGTTGAGAAATTCATCACCTGCATTAGAGATCACAGAAGCTAAAGCAATCGAGTCTGTAGACTTCCTGAGTGTTGATATTGCTTTAATGTAATATAGTCTTGCGTTTTTATGATTGTTGGAAACAGCATAAATATCGGCAATAGCTCCGTAAGTATTCCCTTCTCCTACAAAGGATTTAGCTTTTCTTGCTGCTTCTCCACTTTTAATAAATGCAGCTAAAGCTTCTTCTAAATTGCCCAATAATCTTTTGATATTTCCTTTTTGAAAATACCCACGGTGTAAGTATAGATTATTTCCCTTCTGCTCAGCAAACTTTATAAGCTCCTCTGCATATTGCAAAGCGAGCTTTAAGTCTGTTGTTTCATTAAAAGCAAGTTCACGGAGTAGTTCAAACTTGTCGTCATCTTCTAAAACAACTTGTTGATAGATATTCCTGAGGCTATCAGCTATCCTCTGGTCCTGGGCTTTCACAGGTTGACATAAAAAAAACAGAAAGCCTATCCACACATAACAAGCTTTCTGTTTTAAAGACATATTACTATTTTACGCTTTTATTTTTATTATTGGATCGAAGCTTTTGGGTTGTCCGGCACCATCTTTACCTAACCACCCGGTTCCACCCGTAATCCAGTTGATGGTATAGGTTTCTTCTTCGCCGTTTCCAATGTTCGGGTTGATGGTACCCTGCCAACTGGTGGAATTGGGAAGTTGTTTAGGGTCGGGGTTGAATAAATCGAAGGACATAGGCTTTTCAACAATACCTGATATGGAACCTACGCCGGAACCGGGTGCAATGACCCAGGTTACCTGGTCACCTTGTATAGCATTGGTTACTCCCTGGTCTGACAGTGTTAGCACTCCGGTTGCCGGATCGCCTTTTAAAATTGTGATGATTAAATCACTCATAGTTGTAAATTTTGGTTGATTATATAAAATTGTTCCTGACTAAAAAATAAATGACTTCAGAATTTATAAAACTTAATTTTTGAATTTCAGCAGAAGCAACATATAAACAAACAACAGCACAGGTGATCTCATCCAATAGCACGGGGCGGCATTAATTGACAAAGACGTTTTCTAAAAAAATTTACGGGACAGATTTTATTTATCTGTAATATAGAGTAATAGTGTTAAACCAACAATTAGTTTCATTCTAATTGAATTTTCCTACTGAACATAAATGATTGTGCATTTAATGAAATATTTTGTGCTGCAATTGATAATTCAAAAACTTGTTGTAATTAGTGCTGCATGGAGTTATTACCAGAGTTTGACAGCAACTTGACCGATACTGTAATTAAAAAAGCTATCAACTACCTGCTGTCAAAAAATGTAACAGGTTGCTGGAAGGGCTTTCCCACTTTAGCGGGAGAATCAAACATTTGGGTAACGGGTTTTGTACTGGCCCACATTCGCCATCTTTGTGGAAAAACTGACGTCATCAATGAGGCAGAAAATTTCTTGCTACAGTCACGTCATGAACATGGTGGCTGGTCGTACAGCAATCATGTGCCCCCGGATGCAGATTCCACCGCATGGTGTTTGCAAGCCCTGCAATGCTGTAAAAAATTTACTGCGGCAGATGCAGCAATAGCAAACACATTTTTGTGGAGTCATTTTACAGGCACAGGAATCTCCACTTACAAAACTGATTCAGGTATCCGTGAATTTATTGGCGCACCTGCTGACGAATGGATTGCCGGATGGACGAGCGCTCATGCCGATGTTTCCATAGCAGGAATATTGGCAGATCCCAGGCATGAAAAAAACATGGAAGTATTAGAGTGGTTAACTGGGCAACAAACAGACAACGGCTTCATCAACTCTTACTGGTGGCGCAGTCCGTATTACGCAACTACTCTTTTTCTGCGAGCATTAGCAGGTAGTGACTATCAACTACCACAAGCGTATGCAACCAAGTTGGTGCAATCACTTGTTCAGGACCAACTAGCTACCGGAGGCTTCGGTCTTGATTCATCATTGGTGATGGATCCTTTTACAACTGCACTGGCGCTGGAAGCTTTTACACATTTATCCTTTTCAGGAAAAGAAGTTGAAAGAAATTTGTGTGGTAATGCTTTGCTGCATGCTCAGCAGGAGGATGGCTCCTGGGTAGGGAATTTTATCCTGCGTATACCCGCCCCGAATGTTACAAACCCTGCGGAGGTTCTATCATGGAACAATGCGGGCGGTGGAGGAAATTCCCTGATTGAAGATAAAGACGGCCTGTTTGCAACAGCCATGGCTTGCTATGCCTTGGATTGCTGGCGCAAATGGGAAACATCAAACAACAACATTTAATGGAATGGCATAGTCACTTTAAAACTGCTTTCTTCACAAACTGGCGCAGCGCAGGATTGCCTGCTCCCGAAAACTTTTTATCTGCTTACTATTTAATGCTCGAAGAGCGCAATAAAAATATTGAGTGGATTGACAACTCCACCGGCATTGATCACAGCCGGCTGTATGATGTGTATGGGTTTGGTGTAACGGCAGGCAAATTATTTGGGGCCATGTTTGGATTAACTGCTGAGCAAACCATTCATACTTCCGACTGGTGTGGACGTTTTAATTTGGGCATTAGCCTCTTTGATTATATAAGCGACGAACTGGATGGAGCAAACAGCGTTTCTTCGCTACCCGTTTTTCAATCATTTACCAGAGATGAAAATTCAAGTGCTATCCCATCTACTTCATCAGAAGAACTGGTGAGTAATTTGGCAGCAAGTGTGCTACAGGATGTAGCAAATCTCTCTTCCATTAAGAGCGAATTGTTGATGGCTATGCAGGAGATGTTTGATGCGGAAGATTTTATTTCTACCACCAAATTATCAGCGGATGCTGATCTAAAAAAAATATACCAGGCGCTTTATTTAAAAAGTGCCGGCCCCTTCAAAGCAATGGCGGAATATACAGCCAGCATAAAAACTGCGGATGATTCCAATCTTTTGCAGAATGCGGCTGCTGTTGGAAACGCCCTGGGAATGTGTTACTGGTTAATTGATGATGCAAAAGATGTATGGGATGACTTGGAAGCCAGGCAGTGGAATATATTCTTGCAGTTGGCTGCTGAAAAAGATCCGATGGTTTTTGCCGCGCAAACAGATTCAGACACAATCGCAGACTTGCTCTGTTGCTGGGAGCGATCAGAACATGCTGCAAAAATTTCTGTTGAAACAATTACCCGACTTACGGATGCAATCGCAAAATTGGAACTGGCGGAGGATGTAAACAATCATACCCTGGGGATAATAGCTGCATCTTTGTGGCAGTGGTATCACTCTTAAAAATATTCAATAATAGGTTTGCAGTAATTCAGCAGCATTAATTCAAAGAAAAAATTAGGGGACTGAACGCTACTTCTTAATAATGGAGATGTATAGCCGACTATTTTTAGGCCATAAAAAAAGCCGCAGATTTTTCTGCGGCTTGTAAACTATTTTTTAGAACGGGTATTTGCTCTCTGCAATCATTTTATCTGCAATTCTTCTTCTTGCATCTTTACTATTAAAAGGAGCCGTTTTTGTAAAACGTTTCAAACCCAGCAACATCATCCGTTGTTCATCGCCTTCTGCAAAAGCGTTAATGGCTTCTTTGCCTGCTTTGTTTACAGCATCTACAGCGTCGTTCATATAGCAATGAACGATGTCTTTTTGTAATGAGGTAGCAGCTTCTCCTTGCTTATCGCTCATTTTAATGAGGCGAAGCAAAGCACTCTCAGCGCTGAAGGTAAGAATGCTCATGTCTGCAATGTTCATCAATATTTCCTGCTCATTGCTCAGGCTCATCATCAGTTTTTGCACTGCGGCACCAGCCGTCATCAGGATGGCTTTCTTCATTTGCACAATTGTTTTTTTCTCTGCTGCAAATGCACCTTCGTCTTCGCTGCCAAAATCAGGAATGCTCATCAACTCTTTAGAAACCGCCATAGCAGGTCCCATCAAATCAAGCTTTCCTTTCATGGCACGCTTTAGCATCATATCAACGGTAAGCAAACGATTTATTTCATTGGTTCCTTCATAAATACGGTTGATGCGGCTATCCCTGTAGGCACGACTGATTTGATATTCGTCGCTAAAGCCATTGCCACCGTGTATCTGTACACCTTCATCTACTATCAGATCCAGCACTTCGCTGCCATCTACTTTAAGCATCGCACATTCTATTGCAAATTCTTCTGCAGCACCCAGCAAAGCTTCGTTAAAAGGTTTGCCGGCAGCCTGCAATTCTGTTTCCTTATCGTCTATCCATTTAGCTGTTCTGTACAAAGCAGACTCACATACCCACGTACGAATGGCCATTTCTGCCAACTTGTGTTTTATGGCACCAAAGCTTGCAATAGGCACTTTAAATTGTTCTCTAGTGTTGGCATATTGCACAGTTGTATCCAGCGCCATTTTTGCACCACCCAAAGTAGCAGCACATAATTTTAAACGACCTATGTTTAAAATATTAAAGGCAATGATGTGGCCCTTACCAATTTCTCCTAAAAGGTTTTCTACCGGTACTTTACAATCTTGAAAATATAACTGAACCGTTGACGAGCCCTTGATACCCATCTTATGTTCTTCCGGGCCTTGCGTAAAACCTTCCATCCCCCGTTCAACAATAAACGTAGAGAATTTATCTCCATCTATTTTGGCAAATACGGTATAAACATCTGCAAAACCACCATTGGTGATCCAGCATTTTTGACCATTCAATAAATAATGTTTTCCATCTTCAGAAAGTATAGCGGTGGTCTTAGCACTCAACGCATCACTGCCACTATTTGGCTCC